>JAEEGU010000132.1 GCA_016280485.1 Bacillota bacterium
CCCGAACCCGGCATTTTCGACAGAGGCGGCGATTACAGAGCTTGCGACAGGCGAAGCACTTGTGTCCTTCCTCGACGAAGGCGGTGCGCCAAGCATAGTTGAACGCTGTTTCATACTGCCACCGCAGTCAAAGACGGGCACGCTTGATACAGCTGACCGCAAGGCGGAAATCGAGGGCTGCCCGCTGAAATCAAAGTACAGCGAGCTAGTGGACAATGAGAGCGCTTACGAGGTTCTTAGCGGCAGAAAAGAGGAAGAGCTTGCGGGAGCGCAGGCAGCAAAGGATGCCGCTGAGGCAGAAAAGCTTGCCGCAAAAGAGGCAGCCGCAGCAGAAAAAGCGGCCGCAAAGGAAGCAGAAAAGAAGGCAAAGACCGTTCAGCGAATTGCCGGAAATACAAGCGCAGCCGCAGGCCGCGCAGTGGCGCGCAGCGTGACAAAGAGCATGTTCGGATCCTCATCCGGAGTTGCAGGCAGCGTCGCTCAGACAATGCTCGGCTCCATCGGCAAGGAAATGGGCGGCTCAATCATAAGAGGGCTGTTTGGGACAAAGAAATAGATTAACCGATAAAAATAGTGAGGTGTTAATATGGTTGGGAATAAGGAAAAAGCTCCCAAAGATGTTACACATGTTGAAAATGTGCGGCTTTCGGAGAATGGGCACAGTATTGTGATACTTGATCAGAGTGCGCTGCCGAATAGGACCGAATATCTGACGCTTTCGACATTAAAGGAATTTTATGATGCAATATTCACCTTAAAGGTGCGCGGAGCTCCGTGCATCGGAATCTTTGCGGGCTATGCGATGGCGGTTCTTGCGAGCCACGTGGCACAAGAGATGGCACCGAAAATCAAGAACCCTGAAGAATTCTCAAAGGCGGATTTTGAAAGCTTTTTCGGCAGGCTTTCGGCGCTCGGCGAGGAGCTCAATTCCTCGCGGCCTACGGCGGTGAACTTAAGCTATGCCATAAGGCGCATGCTGGGCGCGGCGCAGGCAGCTTACGCTAGTGAGGGACTTAAATCTCCGGAGGAGCTGACAGAAAGGCTTAGGAGTGAAGCAACCGCCATCCATAAGGAAGACATAGAAATGTGCCGCAAGATTGCGGAAGCGGGGCTCACACTAATAAAGGACGGCGACGGCATACTTACGCACTGCAACGCAGGGCCGCTTGCGACATCGCGCTACGGGACGGCGCTTGGACCGATTCTTCTCGGAAAAGAGAGAGGCCTGGAGTTTCATGTGTTCGCGGACGAGACGAGGCCGCTTCTCCAGGGAGCAAGGCTCACAAGCTACGAGCTTTCAAAAGCGGGCGTAGATGTGACGCTCATCTGCGACAATATGGCATCAATTGTGATGAAGAGTGGAAAGGTGCAGGCTTGCTTTGTCGGCTGTGACCGTGTGGCGGCAAACGGCGATACGGCAAATAAAATCGGCACAAGCGGCGTCGCAATCCTTGCAAAGCATTACGGCATACCGTTTTATGTCTTAGGACCGAGCAGCACGATTGATATGGCGACCAAAACCGGCGCAGACATCGTAATTGAAGAACGCAACCCGGACGAAATAAAGAAAAAATTTTACGCAGAGCCTATGGCACTCCCGGAGGTAAAATGCTACAATCCGGCATTTGATGTGACGGATCACGAGCTTATCACCGCGATTGTGACCGAAAAGGGGGTCATCCGGCCACCGTATGAGGAGGCTTTTAGGGCGCTGTTTGGATAGCACCTCATCCGGCACTGACGTGCCACCTTCCCCTCAAAGGGAAGGCTTAAAAAAACAACAACCATCAAAGAATAAATAAATCAACAACCATCAAAGAATAAATAAGGCAACAAACATCAAAAACAAAAAAAGAAAAGAGGGATACGAATGAAAAGGAAGTTATGCTTGATCGTGGCGCTGATGATGGCGCTTACATTTACAGTTGGATTAACAGGCTGCGGAGAGACACCGGCGGCGAATCCTGAGCCTGTTAACATCGCAGACCTTGAAGGACCGGATCTTCACTTCACACCGGAGGACTGGCCAAGGATTGACGGAGCGACAGCGCTTGCACCTTATTACGAGGCTATGGCGGCAGAGCTTCTGGGCATGGACATCGAAGAGGCGAGACAGTATGTGCTCTGCAACAAGACTGACGGCGCTTACGAAAATCTTCTCGCAGGCGAGGTAGACATGATTTTCTGCTCGCTCCCAAGCGAATATTTCAAGCAGTGCGCAATCGATCAGGGCTTTGAATACGATATGACGCCTTTCTTAAACGGAGCGTTCGTATTCTTCGTAAACAAGGATAACCCTGTTGACAGCATCACATTAAAGCAGGCGCACGACATCTATGCAGGCAAGATTACTAACTGGTCAGAGCTTGGCGGAAAGGACGAACCGATTGTCGCTTTCCAAAGACCTAACAATTCCGGCAGCCAGACAGGACTTTACGAATATATAATCTCCGAAGACGAGCTGATGGAAGCACCGAGTGAACAGGTATTTGGCGCAATGGACGAGATTGTTGATGCGGTAAGCTCTTACGACAACGGCAAGGGCTCAATCGGATATTCGTATTACTACTATGTAACGAACATGCATTACCAGGAGGACATAAAGCTTCTGGCAATCAACGATATCCTGCCTAGCGACGAAACCATCGCAAACGGCACTTATCCGATTATCAACCCAAGCTATGTAATTATCGATGCAAAGACACCTGCAGACAGTCCGCTTCGCGACATCATCGCGTGGATTGTTTCCGAAAAGGGACAGTATGTAGGAAAGCAGGCAGGCTATGTGCCTCGCGAGGAATGCGAATAGCTTTGTAGTAAACAAAGGAGAACAAAATGAAAAAGAAAATAAGCATCATATTGGTGCTCTGTATGGTTCTTGCGAGCCTCAGCTTTATGACGGCTTGCGAGCCTTCCGGCACACCTGCACCTAATCCCGATTCGGATTATGCAAAGGCTCTTGCCATGATGAAGGAAATGCCTTATCACGGAAACAGCGTGCACAGTCTGAAGGCAAAAAAAGGTTACTATCGTCTGAACAACATCGATTGTCAGTTCATTCAGCCGGAGGGCGAAAATATCGGAGTCAGCAGCAACTTTATAAAGATTTCGGGGCTCAAGGACAAGGAAATCCAGAGTAAAATCAACAATAAGATCAAAAGCACCTTCTATGAGCTTTTGGAAGATAAATCCCTGGGACTTGCAGTCGGTGAAAAGATAAAGGAAAAAGAATACCTGAACATGAATGCAAAATATACGAACTATGTTTACAGCAACGTATATTACAATGCAAACAATGTCTTTTCCGTGCAGCTCCACAGATCGCTAGAGGTAGATGTACCGGGCAATGAGTATTCTGACTACTTTGCAAAGACGGTAATCCTCAATTTTGACCTTGCAACGGGCGAGCTTTTAAACCTCGGCGACTGCTTTGAGGATGGATTTGATTACGTTACACTTATCAACAATCAGATTGTGGGATTCGCCGATAAGATGGGCTATGCGGATGACGGCGGTTACGACTACGAAAGCGGTAATTACCTATGCGTAGGCAGCAATTTCGAAACCATCTGGCCGGATATTCAGTTCTATCCGTCCTCATGGAATGACACCGTGACAATCGTTGTAGACAACAAAACAAAGGGCTTTGAAACCATGACATCGTCCGATTATTTCACGCTTGAGCTTGAAAACGGAACGGCAATCGCAGAGCGCTTTGCAACCGATGAGTCACTCTTTACCGATGATACCGAAAATTACAGCCTTACATACTTTAACAGCTCTTCAAAGCTTAGCGATTATTATAACGAAGAGGAAAACTCGAAAGTGTCGGAAATCGTAGGCCCTATAGAGGATGAGAGCGATTATTCATATTATGTAAAGGCAAAATGTCCGCTGGATGCTCCGGAAAAGGTTCTGGAATTCGTAAAGAGCGAGTTCAAAGACTCTGATGGCTTTAGCAAAAGAGCAAAGGAATGGTATCAGGAAAGGGTAATCGACTCGCACTTTGGCGGCGAGGAATATGACATTTCAAACTACGAAGTCTGGGCATCCGGATACATGTACGCTAACAGAGTAGGAGACTACTACAGCGCGAGATCCGAAAGATCCTTAACCGCCTGGAATCCGAACGAATCAAGGAGCAACTTCTATCAGGAGCTTCTCTATAAGACCTTTGATTTAAATGGAAATGAAATTACAGTAAAAGATATCTTCAAGAAGGGTACGGATTACGAGCTGTTGCTCGCAAACATTTTCTTCGACAGATTTAAAAAGGATGCGGAAAGCTGCCTTGATTACGGATATGAAAGCGATCAGTGGTATGCATGGCAGGCTTATGAGGAGAGCGAGTTCTATGACCTTGCCGAGAAACTGGTAAAGGATATTAACGGAATAGAGCTCGGAAGCGATACAATCTATTTCTCCTACAATGACAAGATAAAGATTCTCGAAGAATGGATGGGTGATTCCGCATATGAAGACAACGGATCGCGTCTCCGCATGCTGTCAGACAGCTTTGGTTACATGGTAAGCTATGAAGACATCGGCTGGCAGAACTTAAATATCATCTAGGCTTTTTTGAATAATCCCGGGTGGTAACGTGGCCGACGGAATCGCGGCCGAACTTATTACGAATTTGAGCGAGAGCATTTTCGAGTGCCTCGCTCTTTTTTTTGTTTTTGACGCTTTCTTCAGGTTCGATAAGCTGAGAATCGCCGCCCAAATCTCCACCAAGGAAGCTAAGCTGCTCTGCGGCTTCCGTCACAAGGCCCGAGAGGGACACGCCGATGAGACGCAGTGGCTCGCCGCGCCAGCCCTCCTTAAAGAGACTTTTGGAGTAAGCGTAAACCTCTTCGACAGTCTGTACGCCACCGCGAAGTCGTGCCTGATGCGAATAATATTCAAAGTCGGAGTTCTTGAACTGGACTGTGATGACGGTCGCAATGTAGCCGGCCTTGCGCATGCGGTAAACCGCCTTTTCGCAGAGCCAGTGGAGAATGGGAGCCGCTTCTTCGGGAGACTCGATATCGGTGCGGGTTGTCATGGAGTGGCCTATGGATTTGTCCTTCGCATCGTAATGTAGCAGTACGGGCGAATCATCGATGCCGTTCGCATATTCCCACAGCATGCGGCCCTGAGTCTTAAGTATTCCCGAAATCATCTCCGGGTCTGCCTTAGCCAAATCGCCGATGGTGTTTATGTTGATATTGCGAAGCTTTCTAACGGATTTCCTGCCGCACATAAAGAGGTCAGCTATGTCAAGTGGCCACATCTTTTTTTCGATTTCCTCTGGCCAGAGCGTGTGGACGCGGTCGGGCTTTTCAAAGTCGGATGCCATTTTTGCAAGAAGCTTATTAGGGCCAAGGCCTACGTTTACCGTAAAGCCCAGCTCTTCACGGATTCGGCGGTTAATTTCCTTGGCAACACTAAGAGGCTCTCCGTAGAGAGCCTCACAGCCTGTATAATCGATGAAACATTCGTCTATGCTATATCGCTCCACGAGGGGAGAATATTCGCACAGAAGCTCATACATGCGGTCGGAATGGTATTTATAAAGCTCGAAATCAGGAAAGAATGAAACTAAGTTAGGGCATGCCTTCCTGGCAGAGTAAATCGTATCGGCAGTCTTTATTCCGTATTTCTTTGCGGGAGTGGATTTTGCAAGGACAATTGCATGCCTCGAATCATCCTCGCCCGCCGAAATTACACTCGGTATTTCCCTAATGTCGGTAGGATATCCCTCGCTGAGAAGCTTGATCGCCGTCCAGCTCAGGAATGCCGAATTTACATCCACATGTAATATAGCCATAGTCGTGTTTGTTTTTCTATCAGTTGCCTGTCAGCCAGCTCGGCATGTCGGCATTGCCGCCATCTGTCGGAGCAGGCGTCGGGTCAGACTCCGGAGCAGGGGTAGGAGTGGTACTGCCACCACTTCCCGTATCAATCCAGCTCGGAGTATCGCTTTCGCCCGGATTTCCGCCAAGCCCGCCTTCGCCGGCATCGGTAGATCCGCTTCCGCTCTGACCGCCGCTAGGCATTGAAGGAGTATAAGCGCCCGTCGGATCGAGACCCGAATCCGAAGTAGGATACTTGCTATGGTCAGGATTGTGGTAAGGGCAGTAGTAGTGCGGCACTTCGTATTCGATGTCGCCTACACTCGGATTAACAAGGTACGGTCTCTTTACGCCGAACTTCCATGAGGTGTTCGTGCAGTAAGGTGTAGCCAGATATCCGGAGTCGTTGCAGACCTGTACATAGGTGTGAACATCGTCGTACGTGGTCGGCTGTGTGCCGGAAATGAAGTATTCACTGCGCACGGTGCCGCGATAGTCGTATGAGCTCTCCTCGGTAGGGAGCTTGCCCGACTTTGTATCTATCGTGACGGAAATGACATCCTCAGGCTGGGATTTGAACGATCCTGCCGGCAGTCCGTCGCATGCGCGCTTCATAATCTTGCTCCAGAGCTTTGCTGCCGCATTAGAGCCTTCGGAAAGCTCGATGTTTATATCGTTTCCAATCCAGCATGCCGCTGAGTATTGAGGCGTGAAGCCTACGAACCACGCGTCGTAGTTGTCAGTTGTGGTACCGGTCTTGCCGCCTACAGGCTGGGTGCCGATTGCCGCACGATGTGCGATACCGCTCGAAACCGTGGAGCGGAGAATGTCTGTCATGATGAAGGCAACGCCTTCGTCACAGGCCTGCTTTGTGTAGACACTGTTCTCGAGGAGAACCTCGCCGCGTTTGTTGGTGACCTGAGTATAGCAAATAGGGGAGACGTAGAGTCCGCCATTTGCATATGTACCGTAAGCACTTGCCATCTCGAGCGGCGATTCGCCGTTTGTCATACCGCCGAGCGCCAGTGCAGCAGGGTTCATGTCGTTGTTATCGCCGGTCTCCACGATATGTGAAAGACCGAATTTCTTTGCATAGTCTGCCGCATATTCAGCGCCCACCTGGAAGAAGACCTTTACGGCGCAGACGTTTACGGACTGCTCAACCGCGGTACGAAGTGTGTAAAGTCCGCGATAGCCGGAATACCAGTTCTTTGGCCACTGTCTGCCCTCAAGAGTCATAGGCGAGTCGTCGATGACAGAGCCTGCGGTCATATATGTACCAAAGAGTGCAGCGTAATTTTCAGAGCTGCCGTAGTTTTCAAATACAGGTGTTGAGCCGTTTCTCATGGTATCGACACTCTTTTGGAGAGCCGCACCATATACGCAGATCGGCTTTATTGAGGAACCCGGCTGACGGGTTGCGGTAGCACGGTTAAAGAGAAGTCTGCCGACTGTGTCTCTGCCGCCGACCATAGCCTGAACCTGACCGGTGTGGTAATCGGTGATTACCATTGCAGATTGCGGCTGAATAACCTTCTGCTTTAATGCATAGTGCTTGCTGTCAACATAGAGCCCGCTCTTGCCGTCTGCCGAGCGGATGTATTGCTGCTCGCCGTCAAAGAAGGAACCCTGGATTACGCAGTTTCCGTCGGAATCCTTTTTCTTTACACCCTGCGGAATGAGGATGTTGCCGCCGCCGATTGAATAGAACACGCCATCCTCTATGACGAACATGTTTTTGAACTCGATAGAAACATCGCTTTCGCCGTTAACCGTCGTCTTGTAGAAGTTGAGGCGCTTGCCCTTTAAGAGCTTTAAATCGCCGTTTGGCATCCATTCATATTCGTCAGGCTGGAGATAGAAATTCTCGTCTCCTGAAATCATGTTTCCGTATGCGTAGAGCAGGAGCTTTCCGCTTTTGCCGATAACATTTCCGTTTCCGTCGTATTTAACCTTGGCAACACTCGGGAAGTTTGAAGGATCGGCATATTCCTGTTCGAGCGCCATCTGGATATCGGTATTCATGGTTGTATAAATCTGAAGACCGTTGTTGTATACGATGTCGTGCGCCTCGGAATAGTCGATGTGGCGGTCTGTCATGAAGTCCTTGATTACTTCCTCGACTACGTAATCCGCAAAGTAGGACGAAATCTCGGTGAGACTCGACATGTTCGGATTGATGTGGGTGAGGAGGTCCTCAGCCTCTGCGGCTTCGCGCTCTTCCTTTGTGATAAGACCCTGCTCCTCCATGTTTTTGAGGGTACGCATGCGTCTGTCCTTTGAAATGTCGCCGTTATATACATAGGTGTAGTCCGCGGATTCGTAGATGATTACATCCTTGTCCGGGTCTACGTCCTCAGGATTCAGTCTCTTTACAAGTGCAAACTTGCTCGGTGCCTTTGGCAGTGACGCAAGTGCCGCACATTCGATAAGGTCGAGCTCCTGCACGTCCTTACTGAAATAAGCCTGTGCCGCCGCCTGCACGCCGTGCGAGCCAAAGCCGAGGTCGATGGTGTTGAGATAAGCCTCAAGTATCTTTTCCTTGCTCAGCTTTTTCTCTATGCGAGTGCTGTACCATGCCTCAGCAATCTTTCTCGAAACCGAACGCTCCGACATGATGTCCGCGAGGAAGACGTTACGTGCAAGCTGCTGCGTGATGGTGGAGGTACCACCTATCTGACCGCCGGAGAAGATGGATTCCTTGATGGCACCGAAGATACGGATGATGTTAAAGCCGTGGTGCGTCCAGAAGGTTTTATCCTCGATGGCGATAAACGCATTACAAAGGTTTTGCGGCAGGTCTGCATATTCTATGATGGTTCGGTTTTCGTAGCTCGAGCCTACCGTTGAAATAACATTGCCCTCCGCATCGTACAGAACGCTTGACTGCGCAAGCATGCTGTAGATGTTGTCAGGATCTATTTCCGGAGCATTTTTGATTATGATGCCCGCATAGACTCCTACGCCTGCACAGGCCAGAAGCCCTAAGCACAGGAGAAGCAAAATTATGCGCTTTACATTGAGTTTGTACTTTTTCTTCTTCTTTTTTCTGCTAGTCATTTCGCCGTCCGATAAATCGGATACATCGTATTCTTCGGTGTATCTGTTTTTGAGCTTACTGCCGATACCTGCGAAGAAACCGCCGATGCCGGAAGCTATTTCAGAACCGGAAGACTTTTTGCCGCCCGCGTTCTTGTGACGGCGGGAGCGTCCTGCACTGACCTGAGTGTCCGAAAACTCTAAAGTGTCTTTGGCATCGGAAGGGGGATTCTGTTCCGCCTCGTCCTGGTTAGCTGCGCCACCCTTTGAGAAATCATCGCTTATCTTGTCAAACTGCGCGAAAAAGTCTTCAATTTCCTGTTGTCTGTTCTTTTCGTATTCTCTTTCAAAATCTCTGTTGTCCATAGTCTGCCTTTCGGATTTAAATCTCCAATCTCCTTTTATACATGGATTTACTCCATATTTTACCCATTTTATTATAATAGCACATTTTGCAAGAAAAATAAAGAAAGTCTTGCATTTTTCCAAAATATGCCATACAATATAAGTGTAAGCATATAGTAGCAGCGGAAGGACGGTAATTTTATGCAGACGAAAGAAAACGATACCGGCAGCCTCGATGTGGCAAGAGCCTCAATAAGACTTGCTACCACACCAAATCGTAGCGAAGAGGAAAAGCTCATAGCAGAGCTTCGTGAAAACGGCATTTTGGGAGCGGCGCTCGACGTTGGCGGTGAGGCAGTGGAGCTCTCACATGTAATTATTGAGCGTGCAATCCTTGCGGCCAGAAAGAACGGGCTTATCAAGGATTCACAGTCGTCGGACGGCGTGGTTGCCGGGGCGGCGCACGAGGCGATGTCTCAGATCATGCAAAAGGCAATGGGCTTTAACGGCGGCGGCAAGGTTGCCGTTTGCAGAGAGGGCACACATATATCTGTCTGCGTGTTTATGAGTGTGGGAATGATGTACCTTAACGAGGTTGTGATTGGACTTGGCCACAGAGTTATCACGGAATAAAGGAAATATAATTTGAGAAGACCGATTTTGGCGCCGCTTATCGGGCTTGCCGGCGGAATATTCCTTGCGGGCAGCTTTGCGGGCGGGACAAGTTTATATTTGAAATTAGCGGGAGCTGTAATGATTGCAATCTGCATCATTGCAGCTTCCATTTTTGTTAAAAGAGGAAAAAGGGCGGTAAGCTTTCTGGTATTCCTGGAGCTTGGGATAATTCTTTTATCTCAGGCAGCCGCAGGCATTGAAAGAGATTTGAAATTTGCGTGCCCCGGTATGGGCGAAGATGGCGGTGCTTTTAGCGGAGAGGTAAAGGGAATAATCGAGGAGGTTGACATTCACGATGATTATGTAGCATTCGTGCTTAAATGCGGGCAGGGAGAAGCTGTAAACAGAGGGGGATATCGTATTCTGGCATCGGTTTACGGTGACAGCTTAAGCCTTGAAAATCCGGGCGATGCAGCAGGATTCACAGGCTGCGAAGCAGTATTTTACGGAAAACCGGAGGAACCAAAGGGACAGAGAAACCCGCATTGCTTTGACTATAAAAGGTATCTTTCGACAAAAGGCATATGTGCCGTAATGAACTCAAAGGTTTATGAAATCGGTGAGATAAGCAATCCTGTTTTGCATAAGATTGCCGTATTAAAAGCGGATTTTGCAGACTGTATTACAGAGCTTTCCGGCGATGAATGCGCAGGACTGATATCGGGAATCCTGTTCGGAGAAAAGGGCAGCATAGATGAGGACACATATGATATGTTCAAAAAGAACGGGACTGCGCATATCCTCGCGGTAAGCGGCCTTCATATAGGAATAGTCTACGGCTTTGCGGTAAAGCTTGCTCGCGGACGAAAAACGCGAAGGTCAAGACTGTTTGCGGCAATTTTCATAACCGTTTACATTGTTGTTGCAGGCTTTACCCCATCGGTAACAAGGGCCGGGGCGATGATTCTGCTTCACATACTGTCAAAGGAGCTTCGTATGCGCTATGACATGCTCTCGGCAGCTGCGGGTGTTTGCATATTAAACCTGATTATAAATCCGCTTGCGCTTTGGAATACAGGCTTTCAGCTTTCATACCTGGCGATTTTTACGATTTGCTTTGTGGCGGGCCGCTTCTCCGGCGGCAGCGATAACAGGGGCAAAGGCTTAAAATATGCCTTTATTTCCTGCTTTTCCGTGCAGCTTGGACTTGCGCCTTATATGGCATTTCAGTTTAACTGTTTTTCGCTTGTTTCCGTATTTTTGAATATCCCTGTCATCTTTATAGCAGGTCTTTTAGTTCCTCTTGCAATTGCAATGTTCTATGCACTTTGCATTTTAGAAACTTTGCCGTGGATTGATTTTGAAAGCGTTTCGAAGGCTTTTGAGTTCGGAGCCTTTCTCCTTGAAAAGCTGTGCGGGTGCCTTAAATACTTAAACGACCTCGCATTCATGGACGGACACAGCAGCTTTACATGCGTTTCGCCGCCCGTGTGGGCTATTGGAATTTATTACGGCCTTTTGTTTTTTATCTGTAGTGAAACAGGCTTCATCCTTTTTAGGCGGCGGAGAATTAAAAGGATTGCCCTAAGTCTTGTAATAATCACAGCGCTCTCCTTTTTTGCAAATGCAATGTATATAGGTCCCGCGGACCGTGCAGGCATCGTGTTTGTGGATGTGGGGCAGGGGGACTGCATGCATCTTCGCGCCGGCGGAAAAAATGTGCTTATCGACAGCGGCGGCAGCTTTTTCACCGAGGTGGGCGAGAAAACGCTTAAGCCTTATCTTTTAAAGAACGGCTGTGTGAAGGTAGACCTTGCGGTGATTACGCATCTGCATACCGACCACTGCAAGGGACTTGACGAAATCTCTGACGATATCGAGATTAAAAATCTGTGTGTGTACGAAGGCTACAGCCCGGAGGATGTGCGCGAGGCACTGCCAAACTACAGAGGCCGCGTTACTTTCTTAAAAAGAGGCGACATTTTGCACATAACAGACAGTGTAAGTATTGAGATTCTGGCACCGGCAGGCTATGGCAGGGGGACAGGCGCTGCAGTAGTGACGGCAAATAAAGAAGATGAAAACTCAATGAGCCTGATAGCAAAGGTAGACTACGACGGCCTCACCGCCATGATGACCGCAGATATCGATGAGGCGGGGGAGAAGGCCCTTTTGCAGTTATGTAGTAGCGCAAAAAGCGGGGGGCTATGCTGTGACATATTGAAAATCGCGCACCACGGCAGTAAATATTCAAGCTGTGAGGAGTTTCTTTCTGCCGTATCGCCTGCGGCCGCGGTCATTCAGGTCGGTAAAAACAATTATGGGCATCCGGCCTGCGAGGTGCTGGAGCGCTGCGCAGCACTGGGTATCCCGGTGTACCGAAACGATCTAAGCGGTGCAATCTTTGCCTACGACATCAAAAACGGCAATTACAGGCTTGGTTTTGTCTTGAAATAAAAGGCAATTTCGGTATAATTGAAAATATAAATACTTTGAAAGGCATTAACATGGCAGGAAGCACAAAGAAAAAGTTTGACAAAGCAAAATCGGCAGGATATGAAGGGATGAAAAATGACTTTTCCTCACTCCTTTCGGACATAAAAAAGGAGAAGCTCCCTAACGTACTTTTACTCTGCGGAAAAGAGCAGTACCTTGTTCAGTGGTGCGTTAACGATATTATTAAGCGTTTTGTTAACGAAGCGACCGCAGCCATTGATTTTACTCGCATAGACGACAGCAGATTCTCATTATCCGAGATAATAAACGCCTGCGACACGATTTCACTTTTATCCAAGAAAAGAGTGGTCCTGGCGGAGAACTTTTATTATGCCGAAGGGGTAAAAAAACGTCGCACACGTGCGGACGGAGAAGAGCCTGTGGGACTTGATTCCGATGAAGAAATGCAGGCCTTGTGCGACTACGTAAAAACGGTGCCGGATACAACGCTTTTAATTTTTACCTGCGGTATTCCGGATATGCGCACCAAAATCGTAAAAGCAATCGAGGAATGCGGCCGTGTTTCGGCCATGAAGAGCCTTGAGGGAGCGGAGCTCAGAAGATTCATCGGCAAACGTTTTGAAAAGGCCGGAAAGGGTGCAAGCTCCGATATCATAAACGAAATAATACGTCTTTCGGGCTACGAGGACAAGGACTCAGAATACACTCTCTTTAACCTCGATAACGATCTTAACAAGATCATCGCGCACAGCAGGAGTGCTAACATTCGCCCGGAGGATATTGAAGAAACAATTGCGGGAAACAGTGAGAACGATGTTTTCAAGCTTCTCGACGCTATCACAACCGGCAGAAAGGACGAAGCCTACAGGCTTATGTTCAATAATCTGGCGGTAGCGGGCGCAGATGGTGGGATTTTCGGACTCCTTGCGCTTATAGTGAAAAATGTTGAAAACATACTGTTTGTGAAGGAAATGAGAGCGGAAGGAATGAACCTTGAGGCGTGTCAGTCGGCTCTGGCGCTGCATCCTTTTGTCGTGAAAAAGGCCTGGGGCTTTTCGGACCGTTTCACACTGCAGCAGCTAAAGAGCATGTGCCGGACGGTTTACGAAATCGATGCCAATGTTAAAAAAGGTATAATCAGCGATACACTCGCGCTTGAGATGTTCATCGCAAACGTATAGAACGTATAGTAGGTGAGTTATGAAAAACAGTTTGAAGGCAGACATCATGCTGCTGGTCGTCACACTTTGCTGGGGCGTATCGTACATTCTGATTGATGTATGCCTTTCGGAAATGACCAATATGGGGCTTAATGCCGTAAGGTTCCTCGTGGCATTTTTCGTTGCTTACATATGCGCATTCAAGAAGATGCGTCAGCCGAGCCGCGAAACGCTTCGCTATGCCTTTTTCGTGTCGATTGCACTCACAATAGTGTATATTACTGCGACCTACGGCGTTATGTATACGAGCCTTTCAAACTGCGGTTTTTTGAATGCGCTTTCGACCGTATTTACCCCGATTGTGGGATTTTTGGTATTCAAAAAGCACCCCGAAAAGAAAATCGTGCCGGTTGTAATCATATGTATGATCGGTATCGGTCTCATTTCACTCGATTCGACCTTTAGACCGGCGCTTGGCGACATATTCTGCATAGGCTGCGCGGTTTCATACGCATTTCACCTGCAAATTACCGACAATGCCGTAAGAAATGAAAAGGTCAACGCATTTCAGCTTGGCGTGTTCCAGCTGGGGTTTGTGGGAATCTACATGCTTGTGCTTGACTTTGCGCTTCACGGAAGCCTCGCAGTTCCGCAGAGCGGCAAGGTATTGGCGGCAGCGCTGTTCCTCGCCATATTCTGCACCGGCCTTTCGTTCATCGTGCAGGCGGTGGCGCAGCAGTACACTTCTCCAAATCATGTAGGCGTCATCTTCGCACTCGAGCCTGTCTTTTCGGGCATCGCCGCATTCTTCATAGCCGGCGAAGTGCTGCTTCCTCGTGCTTATGTCGGCGCTGCGCTCATGATTGCGAGCCTGTTTGTGATGGAGGTCGACTTTAAGAGTCTAGGGAAAAACAAAGCATAATATGGAATATTTGAAATAGTTTAAAAACAATGCTATAATAAAGTGTAAGTGTTAACAGATTTAGTGATGAACATATATGAAAGGAGCTTAAAATGGCTTTATCGTATAATGATTACAAAGAAAAAACAGACGCGATTTTTGCAAAATACACAAAAGAGGGCTTCGTTGATTATACACTGTGTCGCAAGTTTGCGGGAGAAATGATTCGTCTGCTCGAAAAGGCAGCGGACGATTTGTTAAAGCAGGGAAAGGTAAAAGATCTGTTTAACTTTGCAAACGAGACATTCCTTCGCTGGAGCAATACCGAAATATATGACATAAACGGCGATGCGCGCGATTTTTCAATTGCGATAGAAAAGATATGGGAAAGAGTATATATCGCGCCGGATGCAGATATTTCGCACGAGGAAATGTACGACTGGTTCGAGGCACATATGGATGGCTCGGTAATCGACTTTATGGAGGAATATCTCTACGGCTATATTGCTCTTCACTTTGTAGAGCCTGAAATTCTCGAAAAGAAATATGCTTTCTTAAAGGAAAAACTCGCCCAGTGCGAAAAGATTGAAAGCGAAGTTGTTCGCGAGATTCGTATCGAGCGCTGCAAGGGCTGCATCCTCTACACCATGGCCGATATGAAAAAGCCGATTGAGGAAATCCGTGAGTTTGCTGTCGGACTCAAATACGATCCGACCAAAGAGGCTATGGCTGAAATTGAGCACGCATACGGCAATTACGAAGAAGCAATCGCCATCTACCAGGAACTTGCTCAGGATGACGAAAGACGCGGCGTTCCGTCGACCCAGTGGAAGGAAAAGCTCGAGCAGCTCTACAAAGAGTTCGGCGAAAGGCAGTTTAAGAATTAAAAAAATAACAGAATAAAACAAAACTCCGATTCAAGGATGCTATCCCCAAAATCGGAGTTTTTTAGTTTCAATTTTTCCGGAGCAACTCTAGCCCATAATCGCCTTGTCGATTGCTGCTGCTGCAACCTTGCCTGCGCCCATAGCGGAGATAACTGTTGCTGCGCCTGTTACGGCATCGCCGCCGGCATATACGCCGTCGCGGGATGTGAGACCATCCTCGTTGACGATGATTCCGCCGTGCTTGTTAACCTCGAGACCCTTTGTGGTGTTTTTGATGAGTGGGTTAGGGGAGGTACCGATAGCGATAACTACTGTATCAACATCGATTTCGAACTCGCTGCCCGGGATTTCTACAGGGCGGCGACGGCCTTTTTCGTCAGGCTCGCCGAGCTCGCACTTGATGCAGCGCATTCCTGTAACGAATCCGTTCTTTGGATCGCGCGGATCGTCAGGATTGTTGTAGCCGAGGATTTCCTTTGGATTGTGGAGAAGTCTGAAGTCGATGCCTTCTTCGATAGCGTGCTCAACTTCTTCCTTACGTGCAGGAAGCTCTTCCATGCTGCGGCGATATACGATGTATACGTGCTCTGCGCCGAGACGAAGTGCTGTTCTTGCAGCGTCCATTGCAACGTTTCCGCCGCCGACAACCGCAACGTTTCCGCCCTTCATGATAGGAGTGTGAGGATTCTCTTCATAAGCCTTCATGAGGTTCGAACGAGTCAGGAACTCGTTAGCGGAATATACGCCCTTTAAGGATTCGCCCGGGATATTCATAAAGTTAGGAAGACCTGCGCCGGAGCCTACGAATACTGCTTCGTAGCCCTGTTCGAGCAGCTCGTCGATAGTCAGTGTCTTTCCGATGATAACGTTTGTCTCAACGTCAACGCCGAGTTCCTTTAAGCCTTCAACCTCTTTTGCAACGATTGTTTTTGGAAGACGGAACTCAGGAATACCGTAAACGAGTACGCCGCCTGCGGTGTGCAGTGCTTCAAATACTGTAACCTTGTAGCCCTTCTTTGCGAGGTCGCCTGCGCAGGTAAGTCCGGATGGGCCGGAGCCTACGATTGCAACCTTGTGGCCGTTACTTGCAGGGGCGTTCGGCTTTTCCTTTGCGTGCTCATTGTGGTAGTCTGCCACGAATCTTTCGATACGGCCGATTCCTACAGGCTCCATCTTGATGCCGAGTGTGCAGGCGCTTTCGCACTGTGTTTCCTGTGGGCAAACACGACCGCAGACTGCAGGCAGGGAGCTTGTCTTTGAAATCGACTGATATGCTTCTTCGAATTTCTGCTCTTTAACAAGAGAAATGAAGTCAGGAATGTCAATGTTAACCGGGCACTTGCTTACGCAAGGGTGGTTCTTGCAGTTAAGGCATCTCTTTGCCTCATCAACTGCCATCTGTACTGTGTAGCCGAGTGCTACTTCGTTAAAATTGTGTGCGCGAACCTTGGGGTCTTGGCTCGGCATCTCGTGCTTTTTAGGATCAATTGCCATTTCTCAAAACCTCCTTAGTTTGCTTTATTTAAAAGATTGCATGTCTCTTCGTAAACGTGGCGTTCGTAGTCGGCATACATTCTGCCTCTGCTCATAGCCTCGTCAAAGTCGATCTCGTATCCGTTGAAATCAGGTCCGTCAACGCATGCGAACTTGGTAACCTTTTTGCCATCCTGATTTAATGTGAGACGGCAGCCACCGCACATGCCTGTTCCGTCAATCATGATAGGGTTCATGGAAACTACGCAAGGAACGTTAAACGGCTTGCAGGTAGCAACGACAAACTTCATCATGATGAGCGGTCCGATTGTGATGACCTGGTCGAACTTTTCGCCGCCCTCGAGGAGCTCCTTGAGAGGAACGGTTACGTTTCCGTGACGGCCGTATGTGCCGTCATCTGTCATCAGAATCATATTATTTGAACAAGCCTTGAAGGAATCCTCAAGGATAACGATATCTTTGCTGCGGAAACCAATGATGCTTGTAACCTCGCATCCTCTTTCGTGAAGAGCCTGGGCAATAGGCAGTGCAATAGCACAACCAACACCGCCGCCTACGATGCAGACCTTTTTAAGTCCGTCAAGCTCGGTAGCAACTCCAAGTGGGCCTACAAAGTCCTGAATGAACTCGCCTTCCTTCTTAGCATCTAACTTTTTGGTTGTAGCGCCAACGATCTGGAAAATAATTTTTACCGTACCTTCTGCCTTGTTGCAGCCTGCAATTGTGAGAGGAATTCTTTCACCCTGTTCGTCTACACGAAGGATGATGAATTGTCCCGGCAATGCTTTGTTTGCAATCAGGGGAGCTTCAATTTCCATCTGTGTAACAGTCGGATTTAATGAAGCCTTGTGAGCAATCCTATACATTTCTTTTCTCCTTAGTAATAAAAATTTGAATCGTTAGTCTCGGGCACAGCGCGCCCGCAATTACTATTCTATCATTTCGGTGCAATAAAGTAAACACGGCAATTGAAAGAATTTTTAGTAAAAATATTTGTTGAAATTTCAATATGAGCGGTGTATCCTATTATTAACTTGTAAAGCCGGTAGTTCCGGCAGCTGTGTGAAAATGCGGGAAAGGAGAGAATCCGGTAATCGGGCGATTGGTCGGCAGATGGGCGGCCGATAATCCGGTGGTTGGCGGGTCCTATATAATAATATGAAAAGCGGAAAGAACGAAAATAAACGTTGCGTAATAATCAGCGCTCTGATCGAGGGGTACGGCGCATGGATTGAAAAGGAGGCAAAGGGTGCCTTTGTGATGTGCGCCGACGGCGGTTATGCATTCGCAAAGGAGCTCGGCATAAAGACCGATCTTTTGATTGGCGATTTCGACTCGTATGATGGTGAAATGCCATCGGCCGACGAAATTGAAATCATACGTGTAAGCAGCATAAAGGACGATACGGACACCGGCCTCTGCCTTAAAGAGGCACTTGACCGCGGCTACACCGACATTACCATGATAGGCGGCATTGGCGGCAGACTGTCACATACGATTGCAAATATCCAGTCAATGGCGGCTGTTGCAAAGAAAACAAAGAAAGTTGCAATGGCGGATGGGTTAAGACGCCTCACGGTTTTACACGGCCCTGCAACCATAACCGTCTCTGCAGATGCAGATTTCCCCGAAAGGCTTGAAGAAAACGAAAAGAAGCATTTCCTGTCACTCTTTGCGGCAGGCGGCGAGTGCACGGGCGTTTCAATAAACGGCGTTTTCTACCCGCTCGATGATGCTGTACTGACCAGCGACTATCCGCTCGGTGTCAGCAATGAGCTGACCGCCCCCGAGGCTACAATATCCCTAAAAAAGGGGACATTGGTAGTAATTGCAGAGTAAAAAATGTAATATAACACAAAAAATATGACTAATGGAGTTGTGACACATCCATTAGTCATAGAATAGCTATTTCCCGGATTCCGCTGCTACTGTGCGGCCGGCTGCCTGAGCATCAAGGTCGCGCTTGATGCGGGCAAATGCCTTTCTCACTGCAGGTATCAGGAGTACAACAACTGTGATTGCTGCCTCAGGTGCGAGGTAAGTGAACTGGTATGTAATCGAGTAGATGATTGGGTTCATGCCCTCAGGTGCGTACATTCCAAAGAAGATGAAGCCGGAGATTGATGAAAGAATGAATCTGCCGAGTACACCCACGAGGTATGCAGGAATGAAGCCTTCCTTTTTTATCATGAAGATGAGGCCTGCAAAGCCGATTGCACCGAATGCGAACGGGTAATCGAGAAGCAGCTGTACAGGATGTACAACGTATGGCTTTAAGATAAGGTCGAGTAAGCCTACGCACATACCACACATTACCGCTCTGCGAGTGCCAAAGAAGTAAGCGCATACAACGATTGGCAGCATTCCGAGCACTGATACCGATCCGCCCTGAGGCATCTGGAAGAGTGTCAGCTGGTTAAGCACGATTGAAAGTGCCACAAGGAGCGCTGATACAACCATGGTTGTTGTGGTGCTCTTTTTGCCCTTGCCCGAGATGAGCACGCCACCGAACATTACGATGAGCACAAGGGCTGTGATAATCTGACCGCTTGTCGATTCAAAAAAATCCTGGATTGACATAATAAAAACCTCCTTCAATCAGGAGGGGAACGATATTCGGCTGTTCACCGATATTTACTTGCCTACGCCGGTATTATCCGGTTCAGGTCATGAGGGTATTAACCTTTAAGGTTACTCTCAGCTATTGCTCCCCTAGAAAAATATTTATTTAACAAATATATAGTACTCCTGCGTATTCAGTAAGTCAATATTTTTTTAAGTAAGTAAAATAATATTGAAATCCGCACAGAAAGGTGTTAGTATATAGGCAAGATATTTTTTTGTCAATCTTTTGAAAATCTTTGAAGGAGAAAAACTATGTACAACAACCTCAAATACGAAGTTAAAGACGGCATTTGCTATATTACCATCAACAGACCGCAGGCTATGAACGCCTTAAATGATGAAGTCCTCGACGAGCTCTACGCAGCATTTTCCGCTTTCGCAGCTGACGAAAACGCAAAGGCTGCAATTCTGACAGGCGAGGGAAAAGCTTTCGTTGCAGGCGCAGACATCGCACAGATGTACAAGCTCGATGCAGTGGGTGGCCGTGCTATGATGATCAAGGGCCACAATGTGATGAACTATATGGAATCCATTGAAAAGCCTATAATTGCTGCAGTAAACAGCTTCGCACTCGGTGGTGGATGCGAGCTTGCTATGGCCTGCGACTTCCGCATAGCTTCCGAAAAGGCAAAGTTCGGTCAGCCGGAAGTAGGCCTCGGCATCATTCCGGGCTTTGGCGGCACACAGAGACTTCCTCGCCTCGTAGGCAAGGCAATGGGAAAGTACCTCATCATGACCGCTGAAATGATCACTGCTCAGCGTGCGCTTGAAATCGGCCTCTGCGAAAAGGTTGTGGCACCTGAAGAATTAATCGGCGCTGCAGAAGAGCTTGCAAAGGTTATCATGAGCAAAGCACCGATTGCAATCGCAGCTGCAAAGAAGGCTGTAAACGTAGGCTACGGTATGGATATGACTACTGCCAGCGCTTGGGAAATCGAGTGCTTCACAGCGCCTTTCGCATCGGCTGACAAGTCTGAAGGCATGGGTGCATTCCTCGAAAAGAGAGCTCCAAAGTTCGAGAATAAATAAATTGAACCA
>JAEEGU010000133.1 GCA_016280485.1 Bacillota bacterium
CACGATGTACCGCGGCGAGCACGCGACAAACGGCATAGAGACGGCCCACGTCGTGACGGCCGACATAAAGTCGGGCAAGCTCAAGGCGTTCGTGATTAACGGCGAGGTTCACTCCAAGAGCAAGGTGGGCGACTTCATTTCATACCTTGAGAACCAAGGCTACAAAGTGGTTGCCGGCATTAACGGCGACATTTTCGACACCTCCTCGGGTACGGCAAAGGGACTCGTGATTCACGACGGAAATATCGTAACCGGCGGCTATGCTTCGGACAGAGTCATTGCAATAACAGAGGATGGCGATGTATCACTTGAGCCTGCAAAGCTGCAGTACAACATTGATTGCACGATTGAGTGGCAGCAAGAGGTTGCAAGCGGTTCGGCCGTTCAGGTACCTGTCGAAAAGGAAAGAACGGTTACGGTAGAGGAGCCCGTGCTCGATGAGAACGGAAACCCGGTTGTCGATGAAAACGGCAATCCGGTAACAACCACCGTAGAAAAGACGGAAACCTATATCGATTACGAGCTTCAGGAATCGACAGAGACGGTTTACGAGACAGTAACTAAGGATAAAAATTTAGAAATCGGATTCTTTAATGTGCCGCACGGCGGAGCAAATGCACTTCATCTTTACAACAGACATTACGGCACCTCGACAAAAACCACAGGCTCAAATGCCGAGGCTGTAATAGAGGTAAGCGATGTTCAGTTAAGAGTTAACGGAACTATTAAGGGAACTGTTAAATCCGTGGGTATGGACGTTGCAAATACAGCGATTGGAGACAATCAGCTGGTGCTTTCGACGGTGGCAGGTTCAGCAACCTATAATTACATCTGTATGCTGAAAATCGGGTCCGAAGTTGAGATAAAAGTTACCGATCCTTACGGTACAAATTTACAAAATGCAAAGGAGGCCGTGGGCATATATTACTCGCTCGTTGAAAACGGCAGCAACGTTACCGTGGGCGGAACCTTAAATCCGAGAACAGCGATCGGATTTAAATCGGACGGCACTTTCGTGATGGCAGAGGTTGACGGCAGACAGTCATCTGTATCAAAGGGCCTGGGCTTAAAGGACCTCGGCGATTTCATGCTGGATCTCGGCTGTACCTGCGCGGTAAACCTTGACGGCGGCGGTTCGTCGGTTATGTATGTTCGTAAAGCCGGCGAGAACAATGCTGCAACGCGCCTTTCAAGCCCGAGCGAGGGCAGTGAGAGAAATGTGGCAAATGCGATAATTCTCGCTTACAAGGCGGACAGCGTGCCTGCGGAGGCAAGACACCTTAATATCAGCGCTTCGAACATCCTGGCTATGCCGGGCGCGAAGGTGGAGCTTTCGGCGACTGCTTCAAACGCCAATTACGAAAAGACGAGCCTGCCGGGCAGCGTAAGCTACAGCGTGACAGGCGACGGTAATCCAAGCATAAGCGGAAATGTGCTGACAGTCGGCACGCTTACGGGCGTGAACACCGTGACAGCGACGGCAGGAAAGGCGTCAGGTACCAAAAATGTCACAGTGGTCAATGATATAATAATAAAGCCGTCGGTAAATAAGCTCTCGCTTGGCGCCGGCGAATCAAAGGATATCAATGTCAGCGCGGTTTACGGCAGTGGAAACGTAAATGTGCCCGTAGCCTGCAGCGAGGATCTTTTTAAGTTCGAATGCGACGAAAATATCGGAACCATTGATGCAAGCGGCGTATTTACCGCTGTCAGCGGAAATGCCGAAAAGGGAAATATCCGTATATCCTACGGCTCAAAGGTTGCAACAATTCCTGTAAGCGTCGGTGCGGATATCGTGGTATTCCTTGATACCGCAGAGCACTGGGCAAAGGAGTTCATCGGTAGACTCGCGGCGCTTGAATATCTTGCCGGTATGGGTGAGAACAAGTTCGAGCCTGATTCGAATCTGACACGTGCACAGTTCATGGCTATGCTGGCGAAAATCGACGGTGCGGACATGAGTGCTTATGCGGGATCGGGCGAGGCAGCTGCTTCTTCGGAATTTACCGATGTGACTGCAGCTGACTGGTTCTACACCTATGTTAAATGGGGCATTGAAAAGGGTATAACAAACGGTATGGGCGACGGTACATTCGCGCCGAACTCACCGATTACAAGAGAGCAGATGGCTGTGATGCTGCTTAAATATGCGCAGAGCCTCGGCTTCATGTTGCCGCAGACAGGCAGTATCCCTACATTTACGGATGCAGGACTCATCAGCTCATGGTCGGCAGACTATGTATATACGGCAGCTGCGGCGGGAATCCTGTCGGGCTTTGAAACAGGCGAGTTTAAGCCGCAGGGAAGTGCGACAAGAGCTCAGGCGGCAAAGGTGATATATGTTTTTGCGGGGCTGAGAGAATTATTTTAGGGGAAGGCTAAGTAAATATAAAAGGAGATTGGTAGACGACTATGTTTAAGACCAGAAAACTTGATTGCGGTGCACGCATCGTAATGGAAGAAAATTCATACGTAAAGAGCGTTGCAATAGGTATATTTGTAAAGGCAGGCTCGGTGGACGAGAATATCGAATACCAGGGCATTTCCCACTTTGTTGAGCATATGATGTTCAAGGGCACCGACAAGCGCAGTCCAAAGGACATCGCTCAGGATGCTGACAAAATTGCGGGCAACATGAACGCATTTACATCAAAGGAACAGACCTGCTATTACATCAAAACTCTAACAGAGCACACTGAAAAGGCGATAGAGCTTCTGACGGACATATTCATGCATTCACGCTTTGAAACAAGGGAAATGAACCGCGAGAGAAAGGTTATCTTCGAAGAAATGAGCATGTGCGAGGATACTCCGGACGATCTTGTGTACGAGGTGGCTACCACAAACGTATTTGACGGTAATCCAATCGCGCGTCCAATCATCGGTACCAGAACAGCACTTCGCCGCATAAATCACGATATATTAAAGGATTATGTAAATAAGGAATACACCGCGGACAGCATCGTTATCTCCGTAGCCGGTAATTTCGACGAAAATCTTGTCTGCGAAGCATTCGATACGGCACTTTCGGGAATTAAGAAGACAAAGCCTAAAAAGCCTGAAAACATCATAAAGGCAAAGCCTCTCTACGGTGTGAGGGTAAAGGAAATAGAGCAGAGCCATATCACTCTTGCAACCCGCAGCATAGGCCTCGGAGATGACCTTTATGCAACACTTGCGGTTATTTCGAACATTCTCGGCGGTACGATGAACTCGCGCCTCTTCCAGAACGTGAGAGAACAAAAGGGCCTTGCTTATTCGGTTTATTCGATGAACCACTGCTACAGCAAGGACGGCGCATTTTACATCTATGCGGGAGTAAGCCACAGCAATATCCACAAGGCGATAAACGCGATAAAGGAAGAGCTTGCGCTCTTAAAAAAGAACGGAATTACGGCAGAAGAACTTGAAACCAGCAAGGTGCAACTAAAGGGCAATTACATCTACGGCCTCGAGAACATTACAGGCCGCATGATGGCAATCGGAAAGAACATGCTGCTTCTTGACAAATATTTCAGCCCTGATGACATAATCGCCGAAATCGATGGTGTAACCGATGAAAAGCTGGCGAAAGGCATTGATATGGTAAGCGATATTAATGCTTATAGCGCAGCTCTGGTGTCGAATCACAGGCCGAAGCTCAAAGATATGGTGCTTGGGTAGCGCCTCAGCCGACGCACACCTCATCCAGTGCACACCTCATCCGGCCTAGCGGCCACCTTCCCCTCAAGGGGAAGGCTTTAATAACGGAGGAAATATGGTAACGATAAAGATAAAATATTTTGACGAGGATATGGAAAAACTCGCCTATATCGACGGGAAATCCGACTGGATTGACCTGAGGGCCGCAAAGCGCATGGAATTAAAGGCGTGGGAGCAGTATTTCGTGCCGCTCGGGGTTGCGATGCAGCTTCCGGAAGGGTATGAGGCTCATATTCTGCCAAGAAGCTCTGCATTCAAAAATTACGGGATACTCCAGCCAAACTCCATGGGAATCGTGGACAACACCTATTGCGGGCCTGATGACCAGTGGCACATGCCGGTTCTGGCAACACGTGATGCAGTCATCGAAAAGGGCGACCGCATTGCGCAGTTTCGAATCATGGAAAACCAGCCTCCAATCGAATTTGAGGAAAGCGACCTTTCAGGAAACGTCACCCGCGGCGGTTTCGGATCCACCGGTCGAAAATAGGAGATTTTTATGAACTATAGAGAAATAACTCAAAAACGAGAACTTGAAACCCTGTCACCCTTTGCGAGCTTTTCGGCACGCACGCTCGGACGCGACGTGTTTGAGGAGCCGTGCGAGGTCAGGACGGAATACCAGCGCGACCGCGACCGCATTATTCATTCAAAGGCATTCAGACGCCTGATGCACAAAACACAGGTCTTCCTCGCACCCGAGGGCGACCATTTCAGAACGCGCTTAACGCACACAATCGAGGTTTCGCAGATAGCGCGCACCATAGCAAGAGCGCTTAATCTAAACGAAGACCTGACCGAAGCGATAGCTCTCGGCCATGACCTCGGGCACACGCCTTTCGGCCACAACGGCGAGCAGGTGCTGAACACCATCCACGAGGGTGGGTTCGAGCACAACGTCCAGAGCTTACGCGTAGTGGAAGTATTAGAGTCGCACCACGGGCGGCGCGGCATGAACCTTACAAAGGAAGTGCGGGACGGCATAGTGAACCACACAGGCCCGAATACGCCATTCACGCTTGAGGGACAGATTGTGCGCTTCTCGGACCGCATAGCTTACATAAATCATGACATTGACGATGCCATCAGGAGCGGCGTTATTAGCGGCGATGATTTGCCGGCTGAATGCGTAAAGGTTCTCGGCACTTCGCACTCAAAGAGAATCAATACGGCGGTTATGGATATAATTGAAAAAAGCTCAGGTGAAAATCACGTGCTCATGAGCGAAGAGGTTCAGGCGGCTATGGACAAGCTTCGTAGCTTCATGTTCGCAAACGTTTACAAATCAAAGAGAGTAAAGAGAGATGAGGACCTCAAAAATGTTGAAAACCTCATCAGATCTCTCTACGAATATTACCTTGAAAAGCCGCAGGAGCTGCCTGAGGAAACCTTTGCAATGGCTGACGAGTTCGGCATCAAGGAGGTCGTAAAGGACTATATTGCGGGCATGACAGACCGCTATGCTATAAACCTCTATAATGACCTGTTCGTTCCAAAGGGCTGGAAATAGCGGATTTGTAGAGAATATAAACAAAAAGTTTAAAAAAATCAATAAAAAACAGAATTTAAAAAAGGAAAGACCTTTTTTATGCAGTATTGATATATGTGAGGTATGTAAGAGAGTAATGGCTGATTTTCGCAACATAGCTGATGAAATCAAAAATAGGGCAAATATTGTTGATTACATCGGTAGAGTCCTGCCCTTACAAAAAAAGGGATCGAACTACTGGGGCTGCTGTCCTTTTCACACGGAAAAGACGCCCAGCTTCAGTGTTTCCGAGTCAAAGCAGTATTTTACCTGCTTCGGATGCGGGGCAAAGGGCGATTTGGTCACATTTGTCGAGAGGTATTACAATCTCGGCTTTGTAGAAGCTCTCGAAAAGCTCGGTCAGGAATACGGAATCGAGGTCAAAACCTCCGGAAATGCAAACACCGAAAAATACAAGCTGCTCTACGAAATAAACCGCGCGGCGGCGGTATTTTTTATGAAATCGCTCTATAAACCGGGATGTCCCGGGTATAAATATATCACTGACAGAGGCATCACCCCGGAAACCTTAAAGGAGTTCGGCATAGGCTACGCCGACGACGACTGGCACAGCCTCAGAGACTACCTGCGCGGCAAAGGCTACAAGGACAAGGACATGCTGGCTCTCGGGCTTCTTTCGGAGAGCAAGGGCAAGGTTTACGACAAGTTCCGCAGCAGAGTGATTTTCCCAATCATAAACACCTCGGGAAAGGTTATCGGCTTCGGAGGCCGCATTATAGGCGATGGCGAACCGAAATACCTTAACAGCAGTGAATCACCGATATTTCAAAAGAAAAACAACCTGTATGCGCTCAATCTCTCCAGGAAATTCGCCGGAGAGCAGGATTGCGCCATTCTGGTTGAAGGATATATGGATGTCGTTTCCCTCTATCAAAACGGAGTAAAGAATGTGGCGGCGTCGCTTGGAACAGCGCTTACGGAAAACCAGTCAAAGCTCTTAAAGCGCTACACGAAAAACATAGTATTATCCTATGACGCGGACAATGCCGGCAGGAAAGCAGCGCTTCGCGGCATAGAAATACTCCACAAAGAGGAATGCAAC
>JAEEGU010000134.1 GCA_016280485.1 Bacillota bacterium
TACCTTAACAGCAGTGAATCACCGATATTTCAAAAGAAAAACAACCTGTATGCGCTCAATCTCTCCAGGAAATTCGCCGGAGAGCAGGATTGCGCCATTCTGGTTGAAGGATATATGGATGTCGTTTCCCTTTATCAAAACGGAGTAAAGAATGTGGCGGCATCGCTTGGAACAGCGCTTACTGAAAACCAGTCAAAGCTCTTAAAGCGCTACACGAAAAACATAGTATTATCCTATGACGCGGACAATGCCGGCAGGAAAGCAGCGCTTCGCGGCATAGAAATACTCCACAAAGAGGAATGCAACGTAAAGGTGCTGCACGTTTCCGACGGAAAGGACCCGGACGAGTTTGTAAAGAAAAACGGACCGGAGGCCTTCAGAAAAGAGGTAAAGGCGGCACTTGGATACGCAGAATACAGGCTCGAGGACGTAAAGAGGAGATTTCCTCCGGATGACGAAGAGCAAAGAATCAATTTCATGAAGGAGGCAGCTTCCGTAATCCGCAGCCTTTCACCTGTTGAGCAGGATATCTATATTAAAAAGGTGGCGGCAGATCAGGGTCTTTCCGAGGGTGCACTTCGCCGTGAGGTCGAAATGGCGCCGGCGGAAATGTCTTACGAAAGAAAGCCGGCAGAGCGAGAAAGCGGGCCTAATGAAAAGCCGGACATACCTATGTGCGACACAGAGAGGCTTCTTATCAAGATTCTGACGGTAGAGCCTTCGGCTTACAAAGAAATTGCAAAACGCAAGCACATATTTGCGAGCGCGAGCGGCGCAAATATTATAAGTGGCATAAAAGAACAATTAAACAGTCAGGCAGGCGGAGATTTCCTTGATGTAAAGGCGCTGGCGGATGGACTTTCGAGTGGAGACGCTGAGATCCTAAAGGATATTATTGAGAATGTGCCGGTAGAGGGCAGAGTAGAGGAGACACTCAAGCAATGCTTCACGACCATCGAGCGCAAGGATTTGGAACGCAGAAGGGATGAACTCACAACCATGCTTGATTTAATTGACGAAAATAACCAGGCAGTTGTAGAAAAGGCAAAAGAAATGCTCGAGGAAGTTATGTTCCTCAACGCAGAAATCGAAAAACTGAAGGGTAAATACTAGGAGGAAAAATGGTAGAGATCAACGAAGGCAAGGAATTAATCAATGAAATTACCGAAAAAGTCAAGGCAAAGGGCAAAAATAAGATTACTTACAGCGAGCTCAACGACTTGACCGAGGGTGTAGAGCTGGACAAGGACCTTGCCGAAGAGCTTGAAGAAAGCATTATGGTTTCGGGCATCGAGCTTATCAGCGAGGTTGAGCCCGACGATCTGGACCTGCTCGAAATCGATGGGTCTGTGGATGATGAAGCAAGCGCAGACGATATCATCATAGGTGACAACGGCGAGATTGACGTCGATGCCAGCCTGCCAAAGAATATCGCTGTGGACGACCCTGTTAGAATGTACCTCAAAGAAATCGGTAAGGTACCTCTTCTTACGGCAGACGAGGAAATCGAGCTGGCGAAAAAGATGGAGCAGGGCGATGATGAAGCAAAGAAAAAGCTTTGTGAAGCGAACTTGCGTCTAGTAGTTTCAATCGCAAAGAGATATGTGGGTAGGGGCATGCTGTTCCTCGACCTGATTCAGGAAGGGAACTTAGGCCTTATCAAAGCCGTAGACAAGTTCGACTGGCGCAAGGGCTACAAGTTCTCAACCTACGCAACATGGTGGATCAGACAGGCAATTACGCGTTCAATCGCCGACCAGGCCAGAACAATTCGTATTCCTGTACACATGGTTGAAACCATCAACAAGCTGATTCGCATCAACAGACAGCTCCTTCAGGAATACGGCCGCGAGCCATCCCCGGAGGAAATTGCAAGAGAAATGGAAATCTCCGAAGACAAGGTTCGCGAGATCTTAAAGATTGCTCAGGAGCCGGTATCCCTCGAGACGCCTATCGGCGAAGAGGAAGATTCGCACCTCGGCGACTTTATCGAAGACGAGAACGTACTTGCACCGGTGGAAGCAGCAGCCTTCAGCATGCTCAAGGAGCAGCTTTTCGAGGTTCTCTCCACACTTTCCGAGCGTGAGCAGAAGGTTCTCCGCCTCCGCTTCGGACTCGACGACGGCAGAGCTCGCACACTTGAGGAGGTTGGTAAAGAATTTGACGTAACACGTGAGCGCATCCGCCAGATCGAGGCAAAGGCACTTCGCAGACTGCGTCAGCCGACCAGATCCAAGAAATTAAAGGACTATCTTGAATAGTATTTGGAGCGAATTATGGAAAAGCTATCGGAACGTTTACAAATGATAGCGGATAATATACGCAAAGGAGAAACCATGGCCGATATAGGAACCGACCATGGTTTTTTGCCGATTTATCTGCTGAAAAAAGATATATCCCCGCGCGTAATCATGTCTGATGTGAACAGGGGACCTCTTGTGAGAGCGGGGAGAAACTATGCCGAGACATTCGGAAGCGGAGATGAAAGGGCGGATTTCCGCCTGGGCTCCGGAGTTGAGACAATCGAGGCAGGCGAGGTTGATGACATCGTAATCGCCGGTATGGGTGGAAAGCTTATCGTTGAGATTCTGATGACGGATTTTAAGAAGACTGTATCCTTTAAGAAGATAATTCTGCAGCCAAGAAACGGACTCGGGCATCTGAGAAACTACCTGAATGCGGCAGGCTTTACTATCGAAAAGGAGTTACTCGTTCGTGAGGTAGACAATATCTGCAATATCCTGGTCCTCAGCACGGACGGCGCAGACCTAAAGGATGTACATGTTTCACCCGAATGGTTCAGGGAATACAATCCGACACCCGAGGAGGAATTCCCGGCTGTCCTTGCAAACGGTGGTGCGCTGAATAGTGAGTATTTGCAAAGGAATCTTGATAAATACCGCGAAATCGCAAGACAGATTACAGAACACTCCGCTGAGGGTGAAGGTAACGATAAACTTAATTATGTAAACAACTTTATAGAACATCTCCAAAGGCTTTTGTAGGGCGAAATGTACTGAAATGTGTTGATATATAACTAAACCGGTGGTATAATATCACTATATAAAACTACATTTCACAATGTAAAACATATATTTTGCAAATTAAAAAATTAAAATCAGACGAAAGCAGATGACAGAAATGACCGAAAAGAACAATGACACAAAATCAGGCGGCGTAAAATCAATTACAAAAGCCTTTGCAATCCTCGAGGAATTAAACAACGCCGAGGAGCTGTCCATATCCGAGCTTTCAGCGGCCCTCGACATGGACAAAACAACGGTTCACAGAATCGTTAACACAATAAAGGAAACGGGCTTTGTTACCCAGAATCCAATCACGAAAAAATACAGCAATACCATGAAGTTTTACGCTTACGGTAAAAACGTGCTGAAAAAGAACGAGCTCGGCGATATCGCCCGCCCGTACATCAGACAAATCGCTCAGCTTACGGGCGAAACCGTAAACCTTGGCATCATGGTAGACAACCAGGTAATATATATCGACCGCGCACAGTCCGAATCCGGCGTGCAGGTTGCAACCACCACGGGCCGCAGCATACCGATGTACTGCACCGGCATGGGCAAGGCGATTATGGCATATTTATCCGAAGCGGAAATCGACAAGTTGCTTGCAGAAACTGAGCTCATCCCTTATACGATGAACACAGCCGTTACACCTGATGACATCCGCGAAAAGCTCGAGGAGGTCAGAAAGCGCCAGATTGCCATAGACCACGAGGAATTCGAGGTTGGGCTTATAGCATTCGGAGCGCCAATTTTCAATTCTGACGGACATCCGATTGCGGCAATCAGCATTTCCTGCCCATCTCTCCGCTACGACCAGAAAAAGCAGGGTGCTTTCTTTGAAAAGCTCCTGCGCGATGCGGCAACAATTATTTCAATGAAGCTCGGTCACACCGGGAATCCGACAAAATAGGTATTATGATTAAAAGAAGCAGTCTGTACAAAACACTCGATAATATCGCGCCTCTCAGCACTCAGGAAAGCTGGGATAGTAGCGGCATCCAGATTGAAACCTCAAAGGCTGAAATCGGCACTATTCTCGTTGCACTCGAATTAAACGAGGCTGTCGCACGCGAAGCAGTTTCCTGCGGGGCAGACATCGTTATCACGCACCATCCACTCTTTTTTGGCGATGTAACATCGATAAGGCATGACGATCCGGCCGGAAGGGCCGCAATTACGCTCATAAAGTCAGGCATTTCGGTTTATGCCACACACACGCCTTTTGACAAGGCGCCTGAGGGCAACAACGCTTGCCTTGCGGACAAGCTTGGGCTTATCGAGTGTGGCGGGCTTACAGCTGACGGCGGATGCGTAGAGCTTATCGGCGGAGTCGGCAAGATGCCTAAAGCTGTTAAACTTTGCGACTTTATAAGATATGTCGCAAAGGTACTGGGGCTTGAAGAGCGCTACATTCATGCAGTTGGGGATGCCGAAAGACTTGTTCAAATTGTAGGCTTTTGCACAGGTGCGGGCTGCGACCGTGAGACAATCGATGCGGCAATCGAAAGCGGCTGCGATGTGTTCGTGACAGGGGATGTAAAGTATCACGATGCGCGCTATGCAAAGGATCTGGGGCTTGCGCTCATTGATGCGGGGCATTACGGCACCGAATACATCTTTACCGAAAACATGGCGGGGCTTCTTCGCAAAAGCTTAGGCACCGATGTAACTGTAATTGAGAGTAAAATTGACCTTAATCCATGGCTTTAAGGGATAAATGTAATTTTTTGGTTGATTTTCGTGAGAATGTTAGTATAATAGAGATTAGGGATTTTTATGATTAAACAAAAGGGGGTAAAATCATGTTTAAAAAGAAAAAGAATATTGACGAAACAGAAAATCTCGAAAAGGTTTCCTTGGTTGGAAACGACGGCGAGGTTGTCTATTCCGCAAAAGTGAAGCAGCCTAAAAACCGCAAAAAAATGAAACGCGGCACAAAAGCTGCTCTTATTTTGGGCATCATTTTGGTGGTTGTTGTAGGCGGCGCCATCGCTTTAAGCAAGCTGCCGTCAAAGGAAGCGGCTACAGCATTCGCGCAGACAGGCGTTGCGGAGGTTATGGACCTTGAAAATGTTGTTACCGTAAAGGGAACAATCGAGGGTGCCGATTCTGCCGATGTTTACAGCACAGCGAACTTCAAAATCACAGAGATTCTGGTAAGCGAGGGTGACTACGTAACAAAGGGCCAGGTTTTGGCAAAGCTTGACACTTCCGAGCTTTCAAGCTCCTACGGTGTGCAGAGCATCGCATACAACGACGCAAAGAAGGCATATAACGATGCTGCCGCTCTTTACGCAGAGGGCGCAATAAGCAAGAGTGACTACGATGCGGCGAAGTCTGCTTACGAGACGGCAAGACTTAATCTTAGCTCGCTCAACATTGGCGAGAAGGGCACGGTTACAAGCCCAATCGACGGCACTGTTACACGCGTTAACTGCACAGTAGGCCGTATTGCAAGCGACACCGAAAACAAGGCGGCGATGTTCGTAATCGAGGACATCGACAACCTCAAGATGAGGGTTCTGATCAGCGAATACGATATTCCTTACATCAAAATCGGCCAGGAGGCTTCGATTAGCGCTACAGTTCTTGGCAAGGAAACCATTAAGGGCACAGTTTCACACATCAGCCCGACCGGAGAGGTAAAACAGGGCGGAAACGGTGAAATGGTCATCCCTGTTACAATTGATGTTGACAAGGGCGATACAAACCTTATCGCAGGCGTTACCGCAAAGGCAAACATCCTTACAAACAAGAGAGAAAACGTTTTAACAGTTCCTTCAGATGCGATATTCGAAAATCCGGATACCGGTGAGTTTAGCGTATTTACCGTGGACGAGAATGGTAAACTGACTCAGGTGCCGGTAACAATCGGTCTTGA
>JAEEGU010000135.1 GCA_016280485.1 Bacillota bacterium
AATTGCAGGCGTTTGACGATCATCCGGTGCGAAAACCTTTTCGGTAAATTTGCTGTAAATAAGATATCCTATTACTAAAATTACAAAGGATAACACTAATGAAATCACAACTTTTACCTTTCTTTCAATGCACTTTACATAAATACCTTTACAGGAAAGCTCCGTCAAAGCATATAATCTGTCCCGTCATATATGCGGGTGCGGTAGCCGCATGATAGATGAACTCTGCGGCCTCTTTTGGGGTTCCCATTCGCCCTGCGGGGATTTCTTCCTCGAAGGCGGCTTTCTCGGCCGGACTTAAATGCGAGTTCATCTCGGTGTCGATTGCGCCAAAGGAAACGGCGTTAACAGAAATGCCGCTTGGCGCAAGCTCCTTTGCAAGCGCTCGCGTAAAGGAGTTTACCCCGCCCTTGCTGGCGGAATATGCAACCTCACACGATGCGCCCACATTCCCCCAAATTGAGGAAATGTTTATGATTCGCCCGGATTTGCTGCTGACCATGCCCGGCACAAAGATATTGCAGGTGTTGTAGACGGATGTGAGATTTGTGTTTATTACCTCCGCCCACTTTTCCGGAGTAAGGTCCGTAATAAGCCCCACAATGGATATTCCCGCATTGTTTATGATTATCTCGGGAAGCGCGCTTTTTACCGCCAGATCGTCCTTTACGGCCTTTATAAAGCTATGGTCGCCGGCATCGCCTGCGTAGCAATAGATGTTTACGCCGTATGCTTTTGTAAGGGCGGCCGCATGCTCGTTCATTTTGTCCGCGTTTTTGCGGCAGATGAGAGCGAGGTTAAAGCCGTTTTTGGCAAAAACCTCTGCGGTCTCCTTTCCGATTCCGCGCGATGCCCCCGTTATTAAAACAGTCTTTCTCATTTGGGTTTAGTCCTCCGGTGACCAGCTGGCCTGAACGTCCTCAACTACAATGTTTTCGTCTACCTTGACCACAATCTGGTATTCGTCCTCATATACAATTTCACCCGGGAAATTGGTATATACCACATAGTACGGATGCTTGTATCTCTCAAGGAGCCACAGAAGCGGATTTACCATCTTCATCATCATGTCGGAGTTTTCCATCTTGAAATAGCAGATGACCTTTTCCTGCCTCTTGCACTGAGGCGGCCAAGGCAGCTCCTCGGCAAACCATGAATCGATTTCCTTGAAAAGGCCTACATCCTCTTCCTCCATGATTCCGTCTGTCACCATCTGGTTCAGCATGCTGAATATGCCCTTTCCGCTCCTGGTGTTTGCGGCCAGTTCTTTTCCCTGTATTCTGCAATATTTAAACTTCATTACTGTCACCTTTCTTTTGTTTCGTGAATTTTGGCTGCCAGGTCGTTTATGACCTCACTTGCTATTATGAGTCCTGCAGCGGATGGCGTGAATGCTGTGGAGCCCGGGACTCTTTTGCCGGTTTCCTCATCCACCTGCGGATTTTTATTCTCGGCGGGCTCTTCCTTTGAATAGACCACCTTCAGGGACTCTATACCCCGCTTTCGGCACTCCTTTCGGATTGTCTTTGCAAGCGGGCAGATTGATGTTTTGTATATGTCTGCGACCTCAAACATTGCGGGTCTTACCTTGTTTCCCGCACCCATCGAGGATATGATTGGGACGCCTGCCTTTTTTGCGTTTTCGATTATGGCAAGCTTTCCCGCGACCGTGTCTATGGCATCAACCACGTAATCGTATTTGGTGAAATCAAAGCTGTCCTGCGTTTCCGGGAGGTAAAAGACCTTGTATGTGTTGACCCTGCAGGCCGGGTTTATGTCCTTTATCCTTTCGGCCGCGGCATCAACCTTGTACATGCCGATTGTCCTGTGGGTTGCGATAATCTGGCGGTTTAGATTCGAAAGCACGACCTTGTCGCTGTCGATTAAATCGAGCTCGCCGATTCCGGTGCGCGCCAGGGCTTCTGTGACATAACCGCCCACGCCGCCGATTCCGAATATGGCAACGCGGCATTTTGCAAAGTATTTGATTGCCTCTTCGCCGTAAATCAGCTCTGTTCTTGAAAGCTGTTCCTTTGTTGTTGCATCGCACGCTGTCATAAACTCACCTCTTTTTCTTCTTGTATGATTATATCAAGGAATTTAGCTAATTGCAAAAAATAAAAAGAGCCGACTTCCCGAAAGAGCGGCATACCTTTTTACAAATGTTTCTTTTGATGTATATAATATAACACCCCCGCTGCAACATAACTGCAAGCGGGGGAAAAGTTTTTTATTTTTTTTAGTGGATTTTTGCTAATTTGCGGTTGCAAACTCCGCTCCTCTGAGCGTGCAATAGGTATATCCTCCGTCAAGATACATGTCAAAAATGCCCTCGACGCATACTTCACCGCCAATCTCGGGATAGTCTTCAGGATAAGAGTAATCTCCGGCGAGCTCAAATTCTATACCTTGAGCGCAGCAGGCTGTTGCATCCTGAATGATGCACGCAAAATAATTGATTCCGCTTTCTTCGTCATAATAGACATCAAAAATGCCGTTCATTTTAACCCTTTTCCCAATATATTCTTCGGGATAAGACATCATGTTGTAAACCTCCGAGTACACCATTGTGCCCGACATGGCCGTAAGGTCGATGTCTATTTCATCGGATGTTGCATAGCCGGTTTGATTGTCATTTTGAGCGCTATTCTGAGTGTCGTCCTGCACGCCTTTATCTCCGCATGCTGTCAGAGCTGCAGTCAGGAAAAGACATACTGCAAGGCATATAATTCTTTTCATAACACTTACCTCAGAGCTTCCTTTAATACCGCCAGATTGTTTTCCATGGTGGAAAGATAGGTCTCCCCGTTTTCAACATCGGTCATTGTAGTGGCCTGCATGGAATTCATTGTGAGGATCTGCTGATCCTTTGTTTTTGTATTCTGCACGATGGTCTCCGCAATTCTGTGGTCGTTTCCTTCAATGGTCATTACCGCGTGGAGGCTTAGCTCATCAACCTTTCCCGCAAGGAATGTGACGGTCTCAAAGCTTGCTTCCGTCTCTGCCGAGCAGCCCACAAAAGCAGCATAGTAATTAAGGTTATAGTCGTCTGTAAAATAGCGGAATGGGAATCTGTCGCCAAAGAGAAGCGTTTTCGTTGCGCCCTCGGAAACTGCATTTTCAAATTCTGCATCGAGCGCAGCGAGCTTTTCCTTGTAGTCTGCTGTGTTTGCTCTGTAGGTATCCGCATTTGC
>JAEEGU010000136.1 GCA_016280485.1 Bacillota bacterium
CCTCGAAAGAAACAAGCAGGCTAAAAAGGCTTCATCATGACAAGACAAGAAACTTACATCAAAGAATTTCAAAAAATAATACAGAAAGAAACCGTGTCCTCGCGCGCAAACCGGGACCTGACCAAGTTCTACGAATTTCACGATATCCTGCGGGGCCTGTTCCCAAAGGTCTTCGCTGCGTGCGAGTTTCACGATTTTAACGGATCCATCCTGCTCCACTGGCCGGGCAGCGACGCTGCAAAGCCGCCCATCATGTTCATGAACCACCACGACGTAGTGGAAGCGACAGGCGAGTGGAAGTACCCACCCTTCTCGGGTGAGGTTGCCGACGGCAAGATTTGGGGCCGCGGTACATTCGACACCAAGGGCGGGCTCTACTGCATGCTGCGCGCCTGCGAAGAGCTGATCGGCGAAGGCTTTGTGCCGGAACGGGACATATATTTCGAGAGCACCTGTAACGAAGAAAACACTCAGGAGGGTGCCGCTGCAATCGCCAAATATTTCAAGGAAGCCGGCATACACCTTACGGCAAGCTTTGACGAAGGAAACTGCATGCGGGAAAACCCTCTGACTGGTGCAAAGGGATTGTTTGCAATCGTCGGCCTCGGAGAAAAGGGCTGCGCGGAGATGAGATTTATCGCAAGATCCTCGGGTGGGCATGCCAGCATCCCGCCGAAAAACACTCCGCTTGTGCGGCTCGGTCGCTTCATGGCGGAGGTCGAGGACAGGGTTAATTTCGAGAGGAAAATCTCACCCGTAATGGAGGAGTTTTTCCGCCGGATAGAGCCTTTCATGACGGACAAAACCCTGATTCCACGCGATGTCGAAAACGATGCCGCCTGGGAAAAGCTCGAGCCTTCCGTAAAAGCGATGCTCGCCACCACGCTTGCCTTCACCATGGCACACGGCGCGGAGGGCGCAAACGTGCTGCCGCAGGAGGCTTATGTCATCGGAAACATGCGCTTTTCGCACCACGAAGGACGTGACAACGCCGTCGCCAAGCTTCGCCCGATTGCGGACAAGTACGGCATCGAGATTGACGTCTACGACCCCGGCTTCATCTCGACCGTCTCGGACTATAGCGGGCCTGCCTTTAGGCTCACAGAGCGTGCGGTTTCGGAAATCTTCCCGGCCGTTAATGCGGTGCTGCCCTTTGTGCTGACCGGCGCTTCCGATTCGTCGTTTAACGGCGAAATCTGCGACCAGTGCATCAGGTTCTCGCCTTTTATCGCGGATGAGGCCATGATGGCGGGCATGCATGGGCTCGACGAGCACATAAAAGCCGACTCTCTCGAGCCGGCTGTGGATTTTTACAAATTCATTATGAGGGAATATAGGTAATCAAAAAACTTGTTTGTCCGATTCGAGCAAACAAGTTTTTTAGTTTTATAACAGATTCTTTTTCGTGGTAAGGACATTCATTCCGTCCCGATATTCATAGCTGACCTCGTCCATGTTCTTTTTAACAAGGAATATGCCTAAGCCCCCGATGCTTCTTTCTTCGGCGGACAGCGTGATGTCGGGATCTTCTCTTTCGAGAGGATTGTAAGGTCTGCCCCAGTCTGCGAACGTGATGGTCACCGATTTCGGAGTTTCGGCAAACTCCATGCTTATGACGGCTTCGCCCTCTCCATCGTCGCCCCCCTCGTAAGCGTAGTGGGCTATGTTAACGAACACTTCCTCGACCGCCAGCGTGATGGCCATAATCTCCTTCATCGAAGCGCCGCCCTCCTCGAGCTCGCCCTCTACGAAAGCCATTACCTCATCAAGCTTTTCCACTTTTGCGTCTACTGTCAATTTTTTCATAGTCTTACCCCCAACTTACACATTCGCATAGCTTTTGAACTCAAAGCCAAGCATGGTTATATCGTCGAACTGGTCCGCCTCGCCCTTGAAGGTGTCAACGCTGTCATAGATATGCGGCAGGATTTCGGCCATCGGCGCATCCTTTACCTCGTTGAGAGCCGCTTCGAGCTTGTCCGTACCGTACTGTTCTTCGGTCTCGTTTATTGCCTCCGGTACGCCGTCCGTGTAGACGAACAGCTTGTCTCCCGGCTCCATCTTTAACTCGTATTCCTTTGCCTTTGTGCCCTCCATTGCGGCGAGCGCCAGGCTGTGTTTATCCTTTATAAGCTCGAAATCTCCGTTTGCCTTTTTCAGCAGCGGATATTCGTGTCCCGCATTGGCGCATGTCAGCACGCCCGTCTCGAAATCGATGATTCCGATCCAAACCGTTACAAACATATCCGCGTCATTTCCTTCGCAAAGCGCATTGTTCGCCTTGAAAATGATCTCCGCCGGTGTGCCGCCGGACTCCGCAAGGCTCCGGATCGCGGTCTTGCTACGCATCATGAAGAGCGCCGCCGGTATTCCCTTTCCCGAAACATCGGCAATAACCAAAGCCATTTTGTTCTTGTCGACAAAGAAGAAATCGTAGAAGTCGCCGCCGACCTCCTTTGCCGCGTTCATAGATGCATATACCTCAAACTCGGTCCTGCCCGGAAAATCAAAGTTCCGCGGCAGAGCAGATTCCTGAATGTTTCTTGCAAACATGAGCTCTTGCTCGATGCGCTTTTCCGCAGCCTCGATATAGCCCTTTAGCGCATCCACCGTTTGGTTGATGTCGTCGGAAAGCGACGCAAACTCCGAGGAATTTCGCACCGCTACGATCTCGTTCAAATCTCCGTTTGTGATGCGGTCCAGCGAATCGTTGATGACTTCAATATTACGCACTACGATTTTGTGAACCAGCAGCGCAATTACCACGTAAATGATGGTGAACAGCAGTACATCCGCCAGGCCGGTTTCATAAGCCTGGGCGTTTCTGTACCAATAAAGCTCGCTGTTCGGGATGTACATCAACAGGAGTCTTTCGTTTGTGATAAGTCGCACCGTACTCAGAGCCTTTTCACCAAAAAATCTCTCACTGAAAACGGCTTCATCCATATGCGCATCAAGCAGCTTCATCTGGTTTTTACCCAGTGCCTCGCCCTCGTGGGTGCCGTAAACAACCTTGCCGTCTGCTTTTGTTATAATCTCAAAGTTTATACCGGAGCTTGCCGCGTTATAGCCTTCACCCCGCTCGTAGGCTTGCGTGAGGTTGTTTGCCGCGGTTTCCAGCTTTGCACGTCCGTCCTGATAAGCCGACTGCGTCTGCAGCGCATAAGAGAAGCCGAAGTTTCCCAAAATGACGAGAGTTGTAACTACGAAGAGCCATCTCTGGAAGGTTACCGAAACCGGTACCTTTTCGCCGCTCATCGCGCGCACCGGACGCTTCCATTCGCCCGCCATCTTTTGCAGAACAACGGAGGTGATGGCCAGCGCCAGACCGGTAAAGAAGATCATCGGTATGCAGCACTTACTTACCACATAGAACGCCATACGCATGTCCCCACGGTGCGTTACGAAAACGACATACATGTGGAACACTTCCATAAAGGCGCCCATAAAGAACGCGTACGTCGCTGCCGGCTTTTTGCCCTCGAACACCACGTAATTCATGAACATTGCGACAAAGCCCGCAAGGCATGTCGATACACTGCAGGCGATGCGCGTATAAGCACCGATTGCAAAATAAGTGCCGACAATGTAGCGCTCTATTCCTCCCAAAAGGCCTGCGATAATGCCCGCCACCGGGTGGAAGAACAGTCCCGCCGCAAGAGGCGCAACGTCGCGTATATTCAGAAGCATGTCGCCGAAATCCACCGCAAAGTGCGTGGACAGAATCGAGCATATTCCGTAGATAATGCCGATAATTGCAATCTGAAGCTTACTGAGTTTTTTACTTTTTGTCCCTTTCCACAGCAACGCGGTCAGAATCACATATAGTGCTGTGATTCCGGACATTTTGAGTAACATTAATATCATGGCGCCTCTCCTTTATAAACTTCCTACCAGTCCGAATCCCAGTCGCTGCCGCTGTCCCAATCCCAGTCGGAATCGTCCCAGTC
>JAEEGU010000137.1 GCA_016280485.1 Bacillota bacterium
ATGCGAGACACCAAGGTATCATCCCTGCGGTAAGAATCAGCGAGTTTTCAATATCCATGGCAAATTCATCGCTGCTGCCGCCACTTACTCTATAAGCCTTGTCGAGGACATTCACCGCCACAATATCACCGATGGTCTGATTGCAGAATACTGCACAGCCGAGGGTGCCGATGATAAAGGTCGATGCGAAACGCCCTATTTTTCCTATCATCTCGCTCATCTTTGCGGTAACGTTTTTCAGCATATCCGAGCTTTCGAATATCTCCGAATAGGAGCATGAAAGCACCAGAATTACGCTGACCTCGACCATCGAAATCATGCCGCCTCCAAGGAGCAGCTCGCCCATCCGGCCGCGGCCTTCGGTCACGCCCATAAAGCACTCAATAAGTGTTTTGAGTGCGCTCTCTCCCTGAATAAATACGGCGCAAAGGTATGCGGTAGCCGAGCTTATCAGCATTATAATCCAGATTGGGAGCTTGAAAAGCGGCAGTATGAACATAATCAGCGCAGGAATGACCAGAGGCCATGCAACGCTGTAGTCGCTTGTGATTGCGGAAAGAATCCAGTCAATATCCGTGTTCGTCATCGGATAGAAATACGATAAAAGTGCATAAAGCGCTGCCGCTGCGCCGATTGGAATCCAGCCGGTTTTAAGCATCATCGGCACGTTTTTCTGCATCTCGCTCTTTGTGAGCATTGCGGTAAGTATTGCCGACGAGCTCGCATAAGAGCAGCGGTCGCCGAAATATATACCTGACATCACCGCACCGCCCGTAAGTACGAGGTTTGCGCCGCTTGCCGCACCTATCGTCATTAGGATGTAGCCCATGGTTCCGGCTACACCAAATGAGGTGCCAAGCGCATACGAAAGTATCGCACACAGCAGGAAGGTTACGAGTATGAAGATATGCGGCGTAATGATTTGGACGCCGTAATAAACAAACCACAGGATTGTGCCGCTTGCACGCCACATTGCGGTGAGGACGCCTATGCAGAGCATTACCTGAATTACCACCAGGCCTTTTTTGAAGCCGTTTTTGGTGTCGTTAAAAATGCCCTTTACACTGCCGCCTCTGTGAAGCGCCACAGCCGCAAATGCAAAATAGCCTATCACCAGAGGGATAAGCATTGAAAATTCCCATATGATACTGGCTACCATAGATGCCAGGAAAATGATGAAAGCAATTAAAAAGTCCATAAGAAAATTTTAGCTTTTAGGCGCTGCAAAGTCAAGAAAAATATCTTGACTTAAATGTTCTCCAAGTCTAAAATCAAGGCGGGAGGTGCATTATGGAATACAGAAAAATCGACAATCATTACGTGGTTAGAATGGAAAAGGGAGATGAGGTTACGGAAAAGCTCAAGGAGCTTTGCCGCAAGGAAAATATACGTCTTGGCAGCCTGATAGGACTCGGTGCGTCAGACCATGTGTCAATCGGCCTGTTTGACGACAAAACCAAGGTATATGATGAAAAGACCCTTGACAGGCCGATGGAAATCACATCGCTGGTCGGCAACATCACCACAATGAACGGTGAACCGTATCTCCATTGTCATATAAATGTCTGCGACGGTGAAATGAGAATCTATGGCGGTCACATGACCGAATGCCGTATTTCCGTCACCGGCGAGATTTTCGTAACACCGCTCGACGGCACAGTGGAGCGCAGGCACGATGACAGCATCGGCGTAAACTTATTCAGTTTCGAATAAAACTACACCCGCGGGTTTGAACCTGCGGGTGTTTTTTATGCCGTTATAATGAGCAGAGGCTTTACAGCGAAGCTCTGAAAATCTCTGCAATGTCCTTTTCGTAGAGTGGCACCCATGCAGATTCAAGCCTCTTGCTTGCTGCGATGTGATGGGCCATTTCATCTATGCGGCTCTCGTCGATGCCTACCTCTCTGAGGCTCATTGGGATGCCGATGGATTTAAAGAAATCGTAGGTTGCCTCGATTGCCTTTTCAGCGATTTCAAAATCGCCAAGTGATGGCTCGATGCCGAAAACGTTAACGCCGTACTTTACAAAGCGACTGACTGTCTTTTCGCTTAAGATATGCTTCATCCATTTCGGTGTGATGATTGCAAGTCCCTCGCCGTGAGTGATGTCATAATAAGCCGAGAGTGCATGCTCCATCGCATGGCACGGCCATCCTGACTGGCTGTTTCCGAGTGAATAGATGTCGTTGCAGCCGTAGGTGCAGCACAGCATCATCTCCGCTCTTGCCGTATAGTCTTCCGGATTTTCGAGGCACTTTCTGCCGTTTATCATCAGGCTCTTAAGGCCCGCCTCCATGAAGCCGTCGTTTAAGAGAGTCGAATCCTCACAGAAATACTGCTCCATGATGTGGTTCATAGCGTCAGCACAGCCTGCAGCGGTCTGCTTCTTCGAAACGGAGAAGGTGTAGACCGGATCGAGGAAGGAGCAGACAGGGAAGAGCTTCTCGTCAAAGTAGCCCAGCTTGTCGTTGGTGTCGGTCCTCGAAATAACGCCGCCTGCGTCGTATTCGCTGCCTGTGGCCGCAAGAGTTATGATGTCGACAATCGGAAGCGCGCCCGGTGTCTTCGCCTTGTAGGTGATGAGATCCCAAGGGTCGCCGTCATACTTCGCTCCGGCCGCGATAGCCTTTGAGCAGTCTAAAACGCTGCCGCCGCCGACTGCAAGGATTACATCGATATTGTTTTCTTTGCATATTTTAACGCCTGCAAGGACGCTCGGGTCATATTTCGGATTCGGCTGAATGTCCGAAAGCTCGAATATCTCGTAGCCCTTGAGCAGCTCCTTTACCTTGTCGTAGAGGCCAATTTTTTTGATGCTGCCGCCACCGTAGGTGAGGAGCACGCGCTTACCGAAGGCGCTCATTACGCTCGGCAGCTTTTTTATAGCTCCTTCGCCGAAGATAAGGCGTGTAGGGGTCATGTAATCAAAGTTTCTCATTGGGTTCCTCCTTTTCCGTATCTTATTTGCTTTATTTACTTTTTAGCTTCCTCGAATTTTGCCCTCATGGTCGGATTGTCCCTTGTCAGGCGCTTTACGCTGACATCCTCCACCTTGCCGTTTGCTATGCGGAGCTGATTGTCCGAGCTCATAAGCTCTTTTTTGACCTTTTCGAGGTGCTGTATGGTTTTGTCTATTTCATCAATTGCTTTGTCAAAGTGATTGTGCGCGAGATTGTAATTGCGCATGAAATCATCCTTGAACTGTGCAAGAGAATCCTCAAAATTGGTGATATCTATATCCTGATTGCGCACCATTGCAAGCTCCTGCTTGTATGTAAGCGCATTGAGTGCGGCGTTCCTTAAAAGTGTAATCATCGGGATGAAGCACTGCGGACGGATTACATACATCTTTGGATATTTGTAGGATACATCTACAATTCCGGCGTTGTACAGCTCGTTATCCGCCTCGAGCAGAGACACCAGCACTGCATATTCGCAGCCCTTTTCGTTTCTGTCCTTGTCAAGCTCCTTGAAAAAGTCCTCGTTTTTATGCTTGGTTGCGGTGGTATCCATCTCGTTTTTCATCTCAAACATGATGGATATTATTTCGTTATCATACTCGTCTTTTTCCTTGTAGATATAGTCGCCCTTGCTGCCGGTGCGGGCATCGTTATCCTTTTCAAAGTAGGCATCCTTGAATGCGGTGGCACGCAGCTTGTTAAACTCGATTTCACAGTGCTGCTCCAGAGTTTCGCCCACCATTTTTGTGGACATCTTTGCCTTTAAGTCCTTGTAGAACTCTATCTGTCTGTCCTTTTCCTCCAGAAGAATCTTCGTTTTATCCTTTTCGGATTGCAGCTCCTTTTCAAGCTCGTGCTTTCCGTCCTCAACCTCTTTTACGGCCTTTATGACGGCAAGCTCGCGGCTCGATTCAGCATTGTCGATTTTGCCTTGAAGAGCCTGCTTTTCGGATTCCAGCTTTACCTTGTCGGCTTCGAGTGCATCCATCTGCTTTTTGAGTTTTTCTATTTCCTTGTTGTGAGCGGCATTAAGTTCCAGGGTTATTTCGTTACGCAGACCCTCAAGGTGAAGCGCATGCTTTTCCTCGAGATTTGCGGTGATTTCATCAAGCCGCTTTTCCAAATCCCTGGTGAATTCCTTGTCTCTGATCTGGCTGATAATGGAGCTAAGCTCCGCATCATCCACCGTGAAAGCCTGTCCGCAGTGCGGGCACTTTAATTCCGCCATAGCTGTCCTCCCATGAATATATATCATTATGCTAATTGTAACATTTCACGCACGTTCTAACAAGAAAAAAAAGGATTGGGCCCTATGAGAACCCAATCCTGAGGTTTGACAATGTGTCAGTTTTTTACAGCGTGGGATTACATCATTCCCATTCCGCCGCCCATGCCGCCGCCCATCGGTGGCATTGCAGGAGCTTCTTCCTTGATGTCGCAGATGCAAGCCTCAGTTGTGAGGAGCATTGCGGATGCGGATGCAGCATTCTGAAGTGCTGAACGAGTTACCTTTGCAGGGTCAACGATACCTGCGGTAATCATATCCATGTACTGCTCTGTTGCTGCGTTGAAGCCGATACCCGGCTTGCTGGACTTAACCTTTGCAACTACTACGCTGCCTTCGAAGCCTGCGTTCTCAGCAATCTGACGAACAGGCTCTTCGAGAGCTCTCATGATGATAGCTGCGCCTGTCTTTGCGTCGCCTGCAAGAGTCTTTACATACTTTGCAACTGCAGGGATTGCGTTAGCGAGAGCTACGCCGCCGCCGGATACGATACCTTCCTCAACTGCAGCCTTTGTAGCGTTGAGTGCGTCCTCGATACGGAGCTTTCTTTCTTTGAGCTCTGTCTCTGTAGCTGCACCAACCTTGATAACTGCTACGCCGCCGGAGAGCTTTGCAAGTCTTTCCTGGAGCTTTTCCTTGTCAAAGTCGGATGTTGTCTGTTCTATCTGAGCCTTAATCTGTGCGATTCTTTCCTTGATTTCCTCGGAGTCGCCGTTGCCGCCTACGATTACTGTGTTGTCCTTTGTAACCTTTACAGATGCTGCGCTACCGAGCATATCAACTGTAGCTTCCTTGAGATCGTAACCGATTTCTTCGCTGATAACGGTACCGCCTGTGAGGATAGCGAGGTCCTTCATCATTTCCTTGCGTCTGTCGCCAAAGCCCGGAGCCTTTACAGCAACGCAGTCGAATGTGCCACGAAGCTTGTTAACAACAAGTGTTGCGAGAGCTTCGCCTTCGAGGTCTTCGCAAACGATGAGGAGCTTTCTGCCCTGCTGAACAATCTGCTCGAGGAGTGGCAGGAGATCCTGAATGTTTCC
>JAEEGU010000138.1 GCA_016280485.1 Bacillota bacterium
GAACTTGTCGTAGTTGAGGCTGCGGCCGTCGGCAGCTACCCTGAAGTAGTCGCCTAAATCTTCCGCACGAAGTCTCTCTTCGCGTGTAAGCAGTGTCTCGTAGAGCTTTTCGCCGTGGCGAGTGCCGATGACCTTTGTGCCGGTGTCGCCGAAGAGCTGCTGTACCGCCTGCGCGAGTACGCCGATTGTGCTGGCATCGGACTTCTGCACAAAGAGGTCGCCCGGGCGGCCATGCTCGAACGCGAACATCACGAGGTCAAGCGCTTCGTCGAGATTCATCATGAAGCGTGTCATTTCGGGATCGGTGATTGTGATCGGGTTGCCGGCTTTTATTTGATCAATGAAGAGCGGGATTACCGAACCGCGGCTGCACATTACGTTTCCGTAGCGTGTGCAGCAGATTACGGTCTTTTCGCCCGCAACTCGCGCATTTGCCATCGCCACTTTTTCCATCATGGCCTTTGAAATGCCCATCGCGTTTATCGGGTAAGCGGCTTTGTCGGTCGAGAGGCAGACCACCTTTTTTACGCCTGCATCGATTGCGGCGTGGATGACATTGTCGGTGCCCTCAACGTTGGTGCGGACTGCTTCCATCGGGAAGAACTCGCACGACGGCACCTGCTTGAGCGCTGCTGCGTGGAAGACGTAGTCAACGCCCGCCATTGCGTCGCGCACGGAGTCTTTGCTACGTACATCGCCGATGTAGAATTTCACCTTGCCTGCGTGCTCAGGAAAGCGTACCTGCAGGTCATGGCGCATGTCGTCCTGCTTCTTTTCATCGCGCGAAAAGATTCGGATTTCAGCGATGTCGCCTGTTAAAAAGTGTTTCAGGACGGTGGAGCCGAAGGATCCGGTTCCGCCTGTTATCATTAGTGTTTTGTTTTTGAAATCTGTCATTTTTGCCTCTCGTTTATCGTATGACTTTATCTATTTCCATACATTTTCTCGTAATATTCCCGATATTCGCCACTGACAATTCGTTCCCACCAAGGACGATTTTCGAGGTACCAGTCGATGGTCAGCTTTATGCCATCAGCAAACATTGTTTCAGGCTCCCAGCCAAGCTCTGCTTTAATCTTTGCAGGGTCAATAGCATATCGCAAATCATGCCCTTTTCTGTCAGTAACGAAAGTAATCAAATCTTCACTTTTACCCAGAGTCTTTATAATCAGCTTTACAATATCTATATTTGCCATTTCGTTATGACCACCGATATTGTAAACCTCGCCGACCTTGCCTTTGCGGATTATCAAATCTATTGCCTTGCAATGATCCTCGACATAAAGCCAGTCACGGACATTCAGGCCCTTTCCGTAAACAGGAAGCTGTTTATCGTTCAAACAGTTTGCGATCATTAACGGTATCAGCTTTTCCGGAAATTGATACGGTCCATAATTGTTTGAACATCTTGAAATTGTTACAGGCAAATCATATGTCCTGTGATATGCCAATACCAGCAAATCTGCAGCTGCTTTTGAAGCCGAATAGGGGCTCGAGGTATGAAGCGGTGTGCTCTCCGTAAAGAAGAGGTCCGGTCTGTCGAGCGGTAAATCTCCATATACCTCATCGGTTGATACCTGGTGAAATCTTTTGATACCGTATTTACGGCAGACATCCATCAAAACCTGAGTGCCCATTACATTCGTTTGCAGAAAAATGCCCGGATTCTCTATCGATCTGTCAACATGGCTTTCCGCCGCAAAGTTAACAACGATATCCGGCTTAAAAGCTTCAAAGACTTTGAATACAGCGTCTCTATCAGCTATATCGCATCTCACAAAAGAGTAATGCGGACTTTTTGCCGCGGCTGTGAGAGTCTCAAGATTTCCCGCATATGTTAACGCATCCATACAAAGGATATCGTCATCATAATGCTTTTGGATATAATATATGAAATTGGAACCGATAAACCCAGCACCGCCGGTAACAAGTAACTTCATGTATGCTCCTACTCTATTGATAAAATATACTCGCCGTAATCCGTATTTTTGTACTTCTCCGCTGTCCCATGCAGCTGTTCTTTGGTTATAAAGCCCTTTCTATATGCTACCTCTTCGATGCAGGCTATGTAAAGACCCTGCCTTGACTGAATTGCCTCGACATAATCCGATGCCTGAAGCAGCGCAGTGCATGTTCCCGTATCAAGCCAAGCGAGACCACGTCCAAGCAGTTCAACTTTTAACTTACCACGGCGAAGATATTCTTCATTTACGCTGGTTATTTCAATTTCTCCCCGAGCCGATGGTTTTACATTCTTTGCTATCTCTACAACATCGTTGTCATAGAAATATAGCCCCGGAATAGCATAATTCGATTTCGGGTTTTCCGGTTTTTCTTCAAGAGAAATGGCATTACCATCTTTATCAAACTCTACTACGCCATATGCTTTAGGGTTTCTGACATAGTATCCAAAAATCATGGCACCTTCCTCAAGCGCAGCTCCCGCATTTAGCGAATCCTGGAAGCCCTGTCCATAGAAAATATTATCACCCAGAACGAGCGCAACCTTTTCTTTTCCTATAAACTTTTCGCCTAGTATAAACGCATCTGCCAAGCCGCGTGGCTTATCCTGCGCCATGTATGTTAGCTCAATGCCAAGATCTTTACCGTCCCCCAAGAGCCTTTTAAATGGCTCAACATTCTCCGGGTTTGTTATGATAAGAATATCTCGTATCCCCGCAAGCATAAGAAC
>JAEEGU010000024.1 GCA_016280485.1 Bacillota bacterium
AAAAAGCTAATAAAGATGTTTGACGATAACAGCTACCTGTTCTATCTGTTCATAAGGCATACCATTTGGAAGGAAGAGGGTAATCGGGAAAAAGCCCTCAGTGAACATGAGCAGCTGATAAAAGCAGTTTCCGCAAATGATCCAAAGCTGGTTACGGAGCTTCTTGAAAAGCATTATGATAAACCTTATGATTAGCTGATGTCAAAAAAGGCAAAAGAGATATCTCTTTTGTCTTTTTTTTTACTTTTTTATCCCCCCCCCGAGCTTGTATGGACAACTTCAGCATGGTAAAGTATCATAGGCAGATATGTTTAAATCAATTATTACGATATGAATGTTACTAAAAAACAAAAATATATATTCGCTGTGTTGGCAGCAATTTCAGTCATAAGTCTGTTTTTCGCAATAGGGGTGGGGACGGCAATGTTCAGTCCGATGGAGATAGTTAAATCGATCACCATGCACCTTTCGGGGACGGACTATTATGATGGCTGCGGACTTTCAAAGCTTGGATACAACATGATATGGAAAATGAGAGTGCCGCGCGTGCTTTTGGGCTTTATTGTCGGTGCGGTTCTGGCGGTCTGCGGTGTTACCATGCAGGCACTGGTCAGAAACAATCTGGCAGACCCGTTCATACTGGGCGTATCCTCCGGGGCGTCGGCATTTGCCTCGCTCTTTATGGTATTCGGCTTTTTCACATTCTTTGGGAAGTTTGCGCTTTCGCTTTCAGCATTCCTCGGAGCATTGGTGTCGATAGTATTCGTCTACTGCATTTCGAGGACAGGCGGCAGAATAAACATTCCTCAGCTGTTGCTTGCGGGTGTTGCGGTGGCTATGATTATGGACGCGTTTGTCAGCCTGATAAATGTGCTGGCTCCGAATATATTCTCACTTCGCAATGTCAGCTTCTGGCTTTCCGGAAGTCTTGCGGGTGCCAGGTGGGAATATCTGACGATCCCGTTTGTTGTAATGATTGTCTGCATGGCTTATCTGATGCTGAACTACAGAGCACTGAATGCCCTGGTAATGGGCGAGGAAGTCGCAAGCACGCTCGGTATCAGAGTATCCTTTCTGCAAAAGTCACTCGTGCTCACAGCATCGCTCATGGCGGGCGCAGCAATATCGGTAAGCGGCTCAATCGGCTTTGTGGGCATGATGATGCCGCACATAGCAAGGCTGCTTCTCGGAGCGGACCACAAAAAGATCCTTCCCGCAAGTGCACTGTTTGGCGGCACGCTTGTTGTGTGGGCGGATGTGGCATCAAGAACAATTACGGCACCCGAAGAGATGCCGGTAGGTATAGTTACAGCTTTGGTCGGAGCGCCTTTCTTTATCTTCGTACTGAAGAGGGAAGCTTCGGCAAACTCATTAAAGATGAACTGATATGGATAAATTAAAGGTAAGCGGTCTGACATACGGCTACGACGCAAGGACGGTAGTCGAAAATATTGATATCGAAGTCGGCGAAGGCGAATTCGTCGGCATTGTAGGCCCTAACGGGAGCGGTAAATCCACAATACTGAAGTGTATATACGGGGGGATGACTCCGAAAACCGGTGAGGTCTATATTGACGGGACAAACATTCGTGAGATAAAGCCAAAGAAAAGGGCAACCATGCTCGCTGCGGTCGGGCAGGAAAACACAATCCCTTTTAACTTTACGGTAAGGGAAATCGTTTCGATGGGTCGCACACCGCACAAAAGGCTCTTTGAGCCGGATAACGAAAGAGACCGCGCTATCGTGGACGAAGCGATGGACAAGCTGGGAATCTCCGCACTTGCCGAAAGATCGTACATGAACCTTTCGGGCGGTGAAAAGCAGAGAGTTATAATTGCGAGAGCCTTTGCGCAAGAGACGGAGCTCCTCGTTATGGACGAGCCGACAAACCATCTTGATATTAACTATCAGCTGCAGATTTTCGAGACGCTCAAGGCAAGCGGTCTTACGGTGCTTGCTGCGATACACGATTTAAACCTTGCGGCGATGTTTTGCGATAGGATTTATGTTTTAAGCGGCAAGCAGGTTTACGCATCGGGTAAAACCGATGATGTTTTAAACCGCGAACTCATTCGTGAAGTATTTCATGTTAAAGGCGCTGTCGAAAGACATCCTCTGACAGGAAAGAACAATATAATATTCATTCCAAATATACAATAAAAGGAGACATTAAAAAATGAAAAAGAAGGTAAAAAAGTATTTGGCATTTATTCTGGTGCTCTGTATGGCATTTACTATGCTTACAGCATGCGGCAGCACTACTGACAGCAGCGACGACGTTGCAAGCGCAGAGGGCTACCCTATGACCTTTGATAACTATGGCCATGAGCTCACACTCGAGGCTATGCCTGAAAAGGTAATCACTGCAGGTCCTAACTGCACAGAGCTTTTCATCGCTCTCGGCCTTGCCGATAAAATCATCGGCAACAGCTGTGACAACCACGCACAGGCTCCGCTCGATGAATACAAGGAAGCATACGAAGCAATCCCTGAGCTCACATTCGGATATCCTACTCTCGAAGCAGTAGTATCAAGCGGTGCAGACTTTATTTATGCTATCGACTGGGTATTTGACGGCGACTTCACTACAGAGGCACTCGAAGAAAACGGAGTAAACGTATATGTTAATTCCGCATCCAGTGTTGAGGAAGTATTCCAGGAAATCCGTGATATCGGAAAGATCTTTGGAGTAGAAGAAAATGCAGAAGCGTTCATCGCTTCCCAGCAGGAAAGAATCGATGCGGTTACAGCTGCAATTGACGGAGTAGACCCTCTCAAGGTATTCTGCTATGACTGTGACACAGGCAGCGGAATCTACACAGCAGGCGGCCCTAACCTCGAAACAATACTGATTGAGATTGCAGGCGGCGACAATGTGGCAAAGGATTTAGAGAAGGCATGGGTTGGTATTTCCCTCGAAGAAATCCTCGAAAAGAATCCTGATGTAATCGTAATTCACGACTACGACGAGCCAAAGGCTGATGCAAAGATTGCAGCAATCAAGTCAGATCCGATTCTTTCACAGCTGCAGTGTGTAAAGGATGAAAAGTTCATCATCCTGCCTCTCGAGGATGCATTCCCGGGCTCAAGAACAGCTGACGCCATCGAAATCCTCGCAAAGGGTATGTTCCCTGACAGATTCTAGTATGGAATCATATTAAAGACGACAAGAAAAAACAGGTGTAAAATGAAAAAACGGCTTAATTGGAAAAAACTTCTGATATTTCTGGGCGTAGCGTCTGCTTTCAGCATCGTTGCCTGCATTGGCTTTGGCCCTGCCAGCGTCAGCCCAATCGAAGTTATGAAAATCCTCTTAAGCCGTGCGCCTTTTTTTGGAGATAATATAGCGCATGACTGGACGGAACTTCAGGAAAGCGTAATTCTGACAGTTCGGCTGCCTAGAGTTTTTTTGGGCTTTGTTGTGGGCTGCTCGCTGGCCTTCAGCGGAACATCGATGCAGACTCTTGTTAAAAATGAGCTCGCCGATCCGTACATACTCGGTGTATCGTACGGTGCAGCCGCATTTGCGACAATCGGTATCGTTACAGGCCTGTTCTCGTTCATGGGCGTTTACCAGAATGCCGTAAACGGACTTATCGGTGCAATAATATCGCTGGTGTTTGTTTTCGTTTTTTCACTGAATAACGGTAAAGTCAACGTATATCATCTGCTCCTCGGAGGAGTTGCCATTGGCATGTTCACAAAGGCGATAGTGAAGATGGTGGCAATGATGTATCCGCAGGCCTTTACTCACAGCAATTCGGCATTTTGGACACAGGGCGGACTTGCAGGCGCCAGATGGGCATACCTGCAGTGGCCTCTGCTTTTAACGATAGTATGTATAGTATTTTTATTTATAAGGTACAGAGAGCTTAATGCCTTCCTGCTCGGAGAAGAGACTGCGCACACTCTCGGTATAGTTGTGCCGCGCATGGAGAAATTCCTGATTCTCACAACAGCGGTCATGATAGGCATAACAGTATCTGTAAGCGGCGGAATAGGCTTCATCGGACTGGTGGCACCTCACATAGCACGCATGCTGGTAGGCGGCGATCACAAAAGAGTCTTCCCTGTCAGTGCACTTCTGGGAGGACTGTTTGTTCTGTGGTGCGATGTTGTTGCAAGGATGCTCATGGCTCCGCAGGAGATACCGGTAGGTATTTTTACGGCCCTGATCGGCGGACCGTTCTTTATATACCTGCTGAAAAGAAAAGAATCATATGGGAAATAATCAATTATGAATGAATATGGCAGACTGACAAAGTGTGTCGCTATGATAAAGAAGGAAATAGCCTCGGAGGTGGCTTTGGGGCTGATAATTAATGCGACATATATAATTCAGGCGGTACTTATGGCTAGTGCCGTGCAGATAGTATTTTACATGCAGGACATAAAGGGAGTAATACCTCTGGCAGCTGCAGCTTTTGCGGCAGTAATTGTCAGGGGATTTTTGTGCAGGCTGCGTGAATGGTATGTAAAAAAAGTAGGAGCAATCGCAAAGGAAAAAATCAGAGAACGCGTAGTCGAAAAATTGTTTTCGCTCGGTCCCGGATATCAAAACGAGGCGCGCAGCGGTCGGCTGCAGTCTCTTATAATGGACGGAATTGAGTCTCTGGAGCCTTTCCTGGTGCAGTATATCCCTCAGATAATAACGGTAGCTCTCACAGCGGGAGCTATCGGCATATACATTTTTACCCTCGACAAAGCGTGCGGCATTGTCCTGTTTTTTACGATGATCGCATGCATTGTGGTACCGTACTTTACGATACCTGTTGTCAGACAGAGCATCGTGCCATACTGGAGAAGCTATGCTGTTTTGAATGCCCAGTACATCGATGCGATTCAGGGCATGCCTACACTGATGGCATTTAATTCAAGCAGCGCAAAGGGCAAAGAGCTTGCCGGCAATGCTCACGATTTTTACAAGAAGCAGATTAGGAACACAGCCATTTCCATAGTAGACTCCAGCGCAATGCTGGCACTGACGGCTGTGGTCTCGACAGTCACCGCTGTGGTTGCGGCACTTCGTGCAGACATGGGGGTGTCCACAGTTACAGCGGTCTCATCAATTCTCTTCCTTGCGGCTGAATGCGCCAGACCGATGCTGGAGCTAAACGGTGCTTGGCACAGCAGCTTTCTGGGAGTATCTGTGGCAAAGGAGCTTTTTGAGATTCTGGATACCGAGACAGCGGTAAAAGAGCCCCCGGATGCGGATTGCAGTCTGCTTGATCGGGGCGAAGAGGCTGCGCCTTCAATTAAAATAGAGAATCTGAGCTTTATTTATCCCTCGGGGAAAAAGGCAGCTCTTTCGGGAGTAAATATAGAAGCCTCGCCCGGGAAAACAATTGCTGTGGTAGGAAAATCAGGTTCGGGCAAATCGACACTTGTGAATCTGCTGCTGAGATTTTATGATCCTTCGGAAGGGAAAATTGTCGTAAACGGCAAGGACATCCGCGAGCTTGGAATAGATTATCTGCGCAGCAAAATATCCGTTGTTTTCCAGGACACATATCTTTTCAATGATACAGTGCTTGAAAATATCAGGAAGGCGGATCCGTCCGCAACACTCGAGGATGTAAAAAATGCGGCAATCGCAGCGGGCGCGCATGATTTTATTTCCGCGCTTCCAAATGGCTACGATACGATTATAGGAGAGAGAGGAATTAACCTTTCAGGCGGGGAAAAGCAGAGAATATCAATCGCCAGAGCGATCATAAAGAACGCGCCTATTCTTGTTTTCGACGAAGCGACCTCGAGCGTTGATGCAAAGAGTGAGGCAATAATACAAAGAACGATAGATTCCGTTTCAAAGGGGAAAACCGCGATTATTATTGCACACAGACTGTCCACAATCAAGAATGCTGATGTGATCTATGTCCTTGAGGATGGTAAGGTCGCAGAATCCGGAAAGCACGAAGACCTACTTGCAATGGACGGCGTATATGCACGTCTTGTGCGAATTCAAAGAGAGGAGGCTGCAGATGGAAGAGACTAAAAGCACCAGGCTTCGCAACACCTTTCGCCTGATAGGTGCGATGAAGCCATACAGGGTAGAGATGACTTTTACCATAATCTCAGCCTTTTTCAAGCACCTCGGTGTAATCGGAGCGGCTGCGGTATCGGCATACGCTGTTGCGCTTGCGATAGAGGGCAGGCTTTCGGGGCATGGCACGGTGATTGCGGCAGTTCTTGCGATTTGCATTGCACTCAGAGCGATTGCAAATTACGGAGAAATGTTCTTCGGTCATGATGTGGCCTACAAGGTGCTTCGTGACTTCAGAATAGAGCTTTACAGCAAGATAGAGACGATATCACCTGCTTATATGGTAAGGCGCCATTCGGGGCAGATCGGAGCCACACTGATGGGTGATATAGAGCTGCTCGAGTGGTTCCTGGCACATACCTTTGGGAGCTTTATTGTCGGAGGAATGGTTACGACCCTTTTGATTATCGTGCTCGCGCTCATTCACCCTGCAGCAGCGCTCGCAATGTTGCTATTTTCGGTGCTCATTGTAATAACACCGTTTGTTTTCAGAAAAAAAGCGGATATCCAGGGGCGTGAAGTCAGGGAAGCTCTCGCAAGTGCAGGGACTCTTTCAATCGAGGGTATCCAGGGTCTCCGTGAAATTTCAATGCTCGGAGACAGCACCAGATATAAAGAAAAAAACAGGATGGCTCTGAGAAAGCTCTATGACGCACAGCTTTCCTTCAGCAGGCGGACGGGTACGGAATCAATGCTGATGCAGTTTGCCGTGGGCACATTTGTTGTTACTATGATGCTGCTTTCAGCCTTTCTGGTTCGCTTTGGAAATCTGGAATTTACGATGTATCCTGTAGTGCTTACCATATCTTCGCTGATATTTGCGCCTCTCATCGATATGTGCGGCTATGCGAGGAATCTGGGAAATGTTTTTGCTGCGGCGGACAGAGTGCAAAGGATGCTCGATGAAGTGCCGGCGGTCAGCGATGCAGGTGATACGGAGCTTGACGAGGGTGAAGCCGATGTGAAGTTTGAAGGAGTCAGGTTTTCTTACGGAAAAGAGCTGCCCGAGGTGCTTCACGGTGTCAGCTTTGAAATAAAACGCGGCGAGACGGTCGCTCTGGTCGGCCCTTCGGGTGCGGGCAAGAGTACATGTGCATCGCTGCTTCTCAGGTACTGGGATCCTGCGGAGGGCAGAGTGCTTATCGGTGGAAAGGACATCAGCCGGGTTCGGCTGCAGAGCCTCAGAAAGACTGTATCCGCAGTGCTTCAGGACGTGTACCTGTTTAATATTTCGATAAAGGATAACATAAGGCTTGGAAAAACCGATGCTACCGATGAGGAAATAATTGAGGCCGCAAAAAGGGCCTACGCTCACGAGTTTATAATGTCGATGCCCCAGGGCTATGATACGGTTGTCGGAGAGCGCGGCAGAATGCTTTCGGGCGGGCAGAAGCAGAGGATTGCAATCGCCAGAGCGATGCTTTTAAACCCTGCGGTGCTGATTCTGGACGAGGCGGTATCGGACCTTGATACAGAAAACGAATACTTTATAAACAAAGCATTCGCAGCGGGCGCAAAGGACAGGACAACCATGATAATCGCGCACAGACTTTCAACCATAAAGAGCGCGGACCGAGTGGTTTTAATAGACGGAGGACGTGTAATAGGAACAGGCACTCACGAGGAGCTGCTGAACGAGCCTTTCTACAGGAATCTGATTCAGTCACAGCTGTAAAATACGGCTGTGACTTTTTGTGACTTTTAAATTTTGCGTTGATTTTAGTGCAATCTTTCTCTATACTTTTAGTATGTGATTAGTATGTGATGGTTTGCGAAGCTTTAAATCGGCAGGCCGCT
>JAEEGU010000002.1 GCA_016280485.1 Bacillota bacterium
CCAAGCCGCGATTGGGTCATCTGTTGCTCTGGATGTCAAAAGTATCTTTTCCCAAAGCTTTTCGACAGCCTGATGCTTTGAAAGCTCCGGGAAGAGCTTTTTCGCCCACTTTTCGCCCGGTACGGCCGCAATACACCACTGGTACTTGTTTTCTATTTTATCTCTGTAGCTCTTTATGATAGGCATCTTTTTCTTTTGAGCCGCCGCCATTTTTTCCTGATCGATTCCGGCAAGTCCGTCCGGATCCTCGGAAATGATATAGATGCGGCAAGGAATCTCATCGACATAGTGCTGCCAGCGTGCTTCCTCGTAATTTGCGAGTGTGCCCAAGGTTTCAACATCGCGGTACTTTACGTGAAGCTTTTCAAGCGGCTGGTATGACCAGTCCACAACAACCTTCTTTGCGCCGAGCTTGTAGCATTCCTCGACGAGTATTTTAATAAACTCCGGCTGGTCAAGCTCCGCAGCGATAAATACCTCTTGACCCTTCTGTACATTTACGCCCATTTTCGCTATCAGATTTGCGTATTTTCTGAGGACTGTCTTTTTCATCCGGTATCTCCCTTTTCTCAATAAAATGTAGTTACTAAAGCGCTTTCACACAACATATTGGGTGTTTTGCATGAATTGCCAAGCTAAATTATACCATAAAAAGGCCTGTCTAAAAAGCAAATTTTGCATAAAAAATTCGATAAATTTCTTTGCCGGAAAAATTGAAATCAACCCCGCTTTTATGTTAAAATATTGAGTTAGAATACGGAACAAGTGTTGTTAAAACTGAGGGCATCCGGCCATGAACAAAGATACTAAAAAAGAATTTGATGTCGTACTCATCTGTGATCTCAAGGAAAATTACTATGAGATACAGGGCGAGTACGCCCTTTTTTTGGAGGAATTGCCCGTAAAGGGCGAATACGACAACCTGATTCGTGCCATAGCCGGAATAGCGCCGGGAAAATACGGCGAAATGCTGCTTTCCCTCTTCACCTCCGGGGCACTTCTTTCTGCTTACAATGAAGACAATACCTATGTTTTCTGCAATGCTTTCTTTAAATATACCTCGACCCCTGCAATGGGATGGGCGGCAATTGCCGTTCGCATAAACGAGGAGCTTACGGCAACCGTTGCAATTCGTTCGATTGACACCATGTACAACGACTGTGCAATCATGTATGCAACGGCCGACCGTACCAAGCAGCCGGTTCCGCCTGCATTTGACCACAAAAACTGCAGGCTGGCGATGATTTACGACTCTCTATCCGAGTCGCTCGATATGATTGGTGGCTCGATCTATTTCAACAAGGAATTTCCTCTGTCAAAGACCGAAAGCGTTCACAACATAATCGGCCTTCTGACACCTTTCCTCGACCAGAGCTCAAACGCCGCGTTCATGTCGGAATCCGATTTTATCAATCTGACCCTGACTTCTGTCGAAACATACGGAGGATATCACTTCAAGCGTTTCCTGTTTGACGTGGCGGACGAGCGCCGCTGGTATGAGCTTGCTGTTCTGTCGCTGGACAATTCCGGGCTCAGATACCTTGTAACCATAACCGATATACACGAAATGCTCGGTCGCAAGGTTTATGTTTCCGGTATGCCAAAGGGCAATTTCACCGAGGAAATGATTCCTTACATGGAAATCGCAAAGGAATCCTCAAAAATCGTAATGAACAGAATCAAATCGCCTTACTGTTCATTTTCGCTGGAAGCCGGTCTTCCGATCAGACAGGCAAACGACCTTTTCTACAGGGCAATAGGCTATACGCCGGAGATATTCGAATATGCCCTCGGCAACAGCCTGATTTCGCTGTGCCACCCGGCGGACATTCCTTACATGCGCAGTGCGATAAAGGACATCGTTGCAAACGGCAAGCAGCCGCAAATCCTGGAGGTGCGCATCGTTCGCAACGACGGCAACATACGCTGGGTCAAGCTCGAAATCAATTTTGTCACTACACCGCAGGAAACGATATGCTTCCTAAACGGTGAAGACATAACTGACAAAAAACTTCAGGAGCAGAACAAGCTCTCGGACAGGCAGACCTTCAGCATGACCTATGCCAAGAGCACGAATATATTATTTGACTATGACTGCGCTACGCACACCTTAAAGGACCGCGGCGGCCTCGTGGACACGCTCGGCTTCCCACCGGAGGTGCCTGCTTTTGATGCCTTCCTTAATTCCGGCGAGCTCGTTGCAGACGAGGACGAAGCCGAATTAAAGAGAATCATCGACAATGTCCGGTCCGGCACCGAAACCATCAGCGGATCGCTTCGCATAAAGGTGCCTAAGCGCAATGATCAGTTTGCGAGAATTTCATTCACGCTCAGCACTATTTTTGACTACAAGGGTCAGCCAAAGCAGCTGATCGGTGTAATAGACAAGCTTTCGCTCCAGCGCATCGCAGAGGAGCCGGAGCCTGAATTCAGAATACCAACTGAAGCAAAAGCCGATGTAAAGAGCGAATCCGGCGAAGAAAAGCCAAAGGCTTCGCCTGTCTTTAACGTGGATCTGAATGCGGTCGGAATGAGCAACGTGCTCGCAAGCTTCACGATAAACATCACAACCGATCTTATCGAAAGCCACAGCGCCGCAAGCAGCTTCGGAGCCGCTTTTGCCAATTTCGCGGGGCGCGGCATCAACGAAACCGCAAAAATAATTGCTGACGGTCTGATAGCCGAGAAATACAGAGACTCCTTCCTTGAAACCTTTAATACCTCTCACCTTGCAGAGGAATTCAAAAAAGGTAACGCCGATATTACAACGGTTTACCCGCTCTCACATCCTTCGCTCGCAGATCTTTGGGGAAAGATTTTTGTCCACATGGTCGCGGACCTTGACGGATCACTGCGTGCTCTGATCTATGCGTGCGATGTTTCGGACGAATACAGGAAAATAAGTGCTCTTGAGAGTATTTCGACAAAGGACCCGCTGACCGGGCTTCTCAACCGCTCGGGGGCAAGCGAGAACATATCGGCATACCTTAACAGGATTTCCGATAACGAGCTCTGCGCTCTCATGATAATGGACCTCGACAATTTCAAGGAGATTAACGATATTTACGGTCACCAGGCGGGTGACGAATATCTGAAGAATCTCGCCGATGCCCTGACCGACTTCCTGCCGGATGCTATTGTCGCAAGACTCGGCGGCGACGAGTTCGTGGTCTTCCTCAAAAATTGCACGGGCACGAGCCAGATTTCAAATACGGCGCTTAGCATATTAAAGATAATAAGAGATGTAAATCACAACAGGATTACTGCTTTTAATACGACCGGCAGTATCGGTATCGCCCTTGTCCCGAGCTATGGCAAGGATTTCGATACCCTTTACCACAATGCCGATGTGGCGCTGTACGAGGTAAAGAACAGCAGCAAGGACGGCTTCATGTTCTGCGACGACAGAAACCCTACCGTCCACCATTCGGGTGAAGCAACCAAACAGACCAAGAAATCCTTCTCTCAAATCTTTTCAAAGCTGAGCGTTGCAATGTATGCTCTGCTGATTGGCTCGCTGTTACTCGCATCCGCAATAACCTTTGTCATATTCAACACCTCCATCACACAGGTGTATAAACAGGCAAACAGCCATGTTGAGGCCCATTCCGGCATAGTAGGGCAATATATGAGCCTCTATATGACAACGCTCCAGGATGATGCCTCGTGGCTTGCACAGATAGCATCCAAAAACCAGGAGTCGCTGGTGCTCTCCGGCTTTGTGCGTGACGACAAAATCGTAGTGAATATGGATGACCTGGTTCACCAGACATCCTTTGACAACGTACTGCTGCTGGGTGAAAACGGCAAGCTGTTTTACAGCTTTGCTCCACCTGAAAAGAACGGTGAGTTCACGATGGATATGGGGCTTCAGAACAAATCCTGCACTCTGCCCGCTGCCGTAGCCAGAATGAAGGCAAAAGAGGGTTCCCTTATCTTTGCATCAAATGTTTACAGCGATGACGGGAAGCGCAGACTGATTCTGCTCTGCACCGTCGACGGGGAAACGGTTTCGGAAACCCTGGATTCCCTGACCTCGTTCGATTCGGAAAAAATATTCCTGGCAGACAATACAGGTACAGTCATCGGTTCAAACAGCGAAAACTATGATATGCTGTTCAAATACTATTCGAACGAGTACCTCGCAAAATGCGGCTACACGCACATGACAACGGTTCACCGTATCATAGATGCCAACGATGATGTAAAAACACCTTCCGTAAGGTACCGCCACCGCCTGATGGTTCTCTTCGGCCACAGTGCACCGGTTAACCTTGCACAGCTTTATACAAACTATTATGTTTTCGCAGTGACGCCGCAGGAGACAATTCTGGGCAGTGCGACGGTTTCCGTCAAAATCGTCGTTGCTCTCTTTATCTGCCTGTTCCTCGCAATAGTCCTTGCGACCGTATTCATAATAAGGAACGACAGAAAGTCCAGTAAATACGTGGATAACCTGGCATACAAGGATTCTCTGACCGGCCTTAACAATATGAATTATCTGGAGGACAACTCCAAAACCATATTCAAAAAGTGCGGTGAGCCGTGCGGCGTGGTTTCTCTCCATGTCGACAATTTCCGCGTTATACGCGATGCTTACGGGCCTGCAAAGAGCAACAAGCTCATAACCTGCATCGGAAATGCAATTTCCGATTTTATCGGTCAGGACGAAGCCGCAGGCCGCGTTGCGGATGCAAGCTTTTGCCTCATTTTAAGCTATGTGGGAGAGAACGCATTCAACAGCAAGCTTAAAAACCTGCGCTCCTACATATTCTCGAGCTGCGCCACCTATATGGCGACATCGGTTAACTTCACGATTTCGCTAGGAGTTTACCTCTGTGAATCCTCGGGCGAATCCATAAAACAGGACTACGACCTCGCGGATTTGGCACGCTCCTACATGAAGGAAAGCGCCGGCGAAGGCATCTGCTACTACAACACAAACCTCCAGCAGTCGATTCAAAAGCAAAAGCTGATTGAGGATTCGCTGGATGCGGCTCTTGAAAACGGCGAGTTCGTGCCTTACTACCAGCCGATAATCAACATATTCAGCCACAAAGTGGTCGGCTGCGAAGCACTGGCACGCTGGATAAAGCCGGACGGAACCGTGGTGCCGCCGAGCGATTTTATTCCTTTCCTTGACAAGAGAGGAAACATCGTAAATCTCGACTACTACATGTTCGAAAAGGCCTGTGCACAGATGCAGATCTGGAAGGACACACCTCTCGAGGAGGTCGCGATTTCAATCAACATGTCACGCCAGCATTTCTACCAGCCTGACTTCATCGAAAGACTGATGCGTACGACGGCAAAGTACGGCATACCGAACTCACGCATCCATATAGAGATTACCGAAAGCATATATATCGGTGATGTCAACCTTATTAACAAGACCCTGACAGAGCTGCGCGACAACGGTTTCCTCGTTTCCATGGATGATTTCGGCACGGGATATTCATCGATGAGTATGCTACAGAGCATGCCTGTCGACATCTTAAAGATAGACAAGCAGTTCCTGGATTCCTCGCTCTCAAAGGAAAGCGGTATCATCGTACTCGACGGTATCGTGAACATCGCAAAGCAGCTTGGTCTTAAGACCATTTGCGAAGGCGTGGAAACCGGCACACAGCTCAACTGGCTGAAAACAGTCGGCTGCGATATGGTACAGGGCTTCTACTATTCAAAGCCTATTCCTGCAGCAGAGCTTGAGAACTTTGTAATGGACAACTTCATGAAATAAAAAAACGTCCCCGTTTCCGGGGACTTTTTTAGCCTTAAATCGACAGCACCTCTGCGAGTGCGAGGAGTGTAGGGTCGAGCTCAGACTTGTATTCGAGCGCATCCGAAAGGTCATATGCTACGATCTCGTCGCCGCTTATGCCGATTGCCTTTGATGTGCTGTTCGCCTTTAAAAGCTCAACCGCCTTGTATCCGAGGCGTGATGCCAGCATTCTGTCGCGTGCCGTAGGGGAACCGCCGCGCTGAATGTATCCCAGAACCACGATTTTGACCTCTAAGCCCGTTCTCTTAGCTATCTCGGCACCCAGTGCCTCCGAGGAGAGTTCGACACCCTCAGCGCGAATTATAATACTGTGCTTCTTTCCGCGATTGATACCCTGAAGTATCTTTCTGCAAAGCGCATTTAGGTCGAGCGGAATCTCAGGAATCAGTATCTGCTCTGCGCCGCCCGCAACGCCCGCATGGAGTCCGATGTCGCCGCAGTTCCTGCCCATTACCTCGATTATCGTTGTTCTCTCGTGAGATGAGGATGTGTCTCTGATGTTACCGATTGCCGACAGAACAGTATTTATCGCCGTGTCAAAGCCGATGGTATAGTCGGTGTAGCCCATGTCGTTATCGATCGTGCCCGGCAGGCACATTACGGTAACGCCCGCCTTTTCGAGCTCTGCCGCGCCGTGCATCGAGCCGTCTCCGCCTATTACGACAAGCCCATCTATTTCAAAGGTCTCGAGCATTGCAAGTGCCTTTGTGCGGCCTGCTTCCGTCATAAATCTCTCGCTTCGTGCAGTGCGCAGAACAGTACCACCGCGGTGAAGAATGCCACCTACGGATGCAACATCCATCTCGTGGAAGTCGCCATCAATCAGACCCTCATAGCCTCTCTCGACGCCATAGACCTCCATTCCTTCGTAAATGGCTGTTCTTACAACAGCTCTGATTGCGGCGTTCATGCCCGGAGCATCACCGCCACTGGTTAATACAGCTATTCTTCTCATCTTTTCCCTCCTTTAACACCTTTACAGCCGGTCGCTGATTTTTACATTTTCACTTCCGATTAAATCGGTTATTTCCTTTACAAATCCCTCGTCGGGTTCTACCCAGAGACTGCGGTCGGATTTGAAGCCCTTTCCCGAATCAAGGTACACCTTCACAGGATGCTTCCCCGGATGTCTTTCCAGGATGCCGCGGATCATTTCGATTGCCTCACCCGGCTCCTTGCCCGCAATGCGCAGGCAAACGGGACTTTCCGGCTTTTCCATCAGGCGAACATCCGTCAGTTTGTCCGCCAGAATCGCAGGATCCTTTTCCTCTTTGAAATTGACGGTTCCCTCGATTTTGATTATGCTGTCAGGCTCCGTGAGAGATGCAAACTTCTCGTAAACGTTCGGGAATACCACAACCTCTATGCTGCCGTAGAGGTCCTCCACCTCTAAAAACGCCATCATCTTGTTCGATTTCGTGATGAGGTTCTTCCTGCTGCTGACCATGCCCGCAAGGCTTACCTTCATGCCGTCGCGGACGCTTGAGCCCTCTTCCTCGGCACTTAAAAGCTCGTCTGTGGTGATGCTTGCTATATCCTTAAACAAATCCTTGTACGCATTGAGCGGATGGTCGGAAACGTAGATTCCCAGCATTTCCTTTTCCATTGCAAGGAGCGCATCCTTTTCGAAGTTCTTCAGATCCGGCAGCACTCCCGTATTTGCACCGGCCATCGCCTGCTCGGCGCCCGCCAGCGAGAAGAGGTCCATCTGGCCCTCGATGTTCTTTTTCGCATCGCCCTGAGCGGCCTCGATCAGACGCTCATAGACCGCAAGGTGCTGCGCACGGTTAGGATTGATATCGTCCAGTGCGCCCGCCTTTATCAGGCTTTCGATTGCCTTTTTGTTTACCTCACGGATATCGAGATTCGAAATGAACTCAAATATATCCTTCGGCATTCCGCGCTGCTCTCGAGCCTTTATTATCGCATTTATCGGGCCCATTCCAACGCCCTTTACACCGAGTAGCCCGAACCGAATCGCACCGTCCTTTACGGTGAATTTCGCGCGGCTTTCAAGCACACTCGGAGGCAGTACCTTTATTCCGAGCTCCGTGCAGTTCCTGATATATTTTGCGACATGCTTTGCCTCGCCCATCACAGAGCTTAAAAGCGCCGCCATAAACTCCACCGGATAGTAGGTTTTAAGATAAGCAGTCTGGTATGCGACCACCGCATAGGCTGCGGCATGGCTCTTGTTGAAGGCATACTCCGCAAAGCTTACCATCTGGTTAAAGATTTCCTCGGCCGCCTCCTTTGGCACACCGCGTTTTAAGCAACCGTCTATGCCAAGCTCCTCGTTTCCGTTAATGAAGTTTTCCTTTTCCTTCAGCATCTTTTCGAGCTTTTTCTTGCTCATTGCACGCCTCAGCTCGTCAGATCTGCCGTAGGAAAAGCCCGCAAGCTCGCGAACCGTCTGCATTACCTGCTCCTGGTACACCAGGCACCCGTAGGTAACATTTAAGATAGGTTTAAGCGACTCGTGGATATAGGTAATCCCATCAGGGTTTTTCTTGTTTTCTATATATCTCGGAATGGAATCCATAGGACCCGGGCGATAGAGCGAAATACCCGCTATGATATCTTCAAAGCAGTCGGGCGCAAGCGTTTTCATAAAGCTCGTCATCCCACCCGATTCAAGCTGGAATATACCGCAGGTATTTCCGCTTGCGATTGTCGCAAATACCTTCGGGTCGTCGTACGGAATCGTATTTATATCCAAATCCACTCCGTGGTTTTCTTTTATCATAGCAAGAGCATCGCGAATTACCGTCAGATTGCGAAGCCCCAGAAAGTCCATCTTGAGGAGTCCCAGTTCCTCGATGGTAGTCATCGTGAACTGCGTCGCCCTGCCCTTGTCGGACATGTAAAGCGGCACGTATTCATCGAGCGCCTTCCTCGAAATTACAACGCCTGCGGCATGTGTTCCCGCATTTCGCGGCATACCCTCGATAGCCATCGCCATGTCTAAAACTTCCCTCGTAGTAGGCTCGTTTTCGTACTTTTCCTTTAGCTCGGGGTTCATTTCCATCGCCTTTGCGATAGTCATCCCGAGAGCATCCGGAATCGCCTTTGCGAGAGCATCTGCATCGGCATAGCTTAGCTTTAGGGTCCTGGCCACATCGCGAACCGCCTGCTTTGCCTTCATCGTACCGAAGGTAATAATCTGGCTGACATTCGCAGCACCGTATTTTTCAATTACATAGTCGATTACCTCACCACGGCGCTCGTAGCAGAAATCCACGTCGATATCCGGCATGGATACACGCTCAGGATTCAAGAAACGCTCGAAGATGAGGCTGTATTTTATAGGGTCAATATTTGTTATATGCAGGCTGTAAGCCACTATGCTGCCCGCCGCAGAGCCTCTGCCCGGCCCCACTGCGATGTTGTGACTACGCGCATAGTTTATGAAATCCCAGACGATGAGGAAGTATTCCACGTACCCCATCTGCTCTATTACCGACATTTCGTGGTCAAGACGCGCATAAAGGCTAAGCGCACGCTCATCCTTGTCGCCGCGCTTTATGTCGTAACGCTCCGAAATGCCCTTTTCACAAAGCTCGTGGAAGTAGTCCAAATTCGTTTTGCCGTCCGGCGCAACGAACTCCGGCAGGTGATAGTTGCCGAACTCAATCTCCACGTTGCACTGCTCGGCAATCTTTTGCGTATTGTCGAGTGCCTCCGGAAAACGCGCAAAGATAGTGCGCATCTCCTTTTCGCTCTTTAGGTAGAACTGGTCGTTCGGGAAGCGCATGCGCTTTTCATCGTCAATTGTTGCCGTTGTCTGTATGCAGAGGAGCACATCGTGCGCCTTTGCATCCTCTCTGTTTATGTAGTGCACATCGTTTGTCGCAACAAACGGTATGCCTGTTTCCTCGTGAAGCCTTACCATCATCGGCAGAATGCGTGCTTCCTCCTCGAGGCCCTGGTCCTGGAGCTCAAGATAGAAATTGCCCTCGCCGAAGATTTCTAAGAGCTCAAGGGCTTCCCGCTTCGCACCCTCATAGTCGCTGCCAAGGAGGCGGTGCTGCACCTCGCCGGCCAGGCACGCCGATGTGGCGATCAGCCCTTCGCTGTGGGCGCGCAGAACGTCCTTGTCGATGCGGGGCTTGTAGTAAAAGCCTTCCGTGAAGCCTGTCGACACAATCTTCATCAGATTGTGGTAGCCTGTGTCGTTCTTGGCAAGCAGCAGCAGGTGACCGTTACGCTTGTCCTTTTCGACATCCTTGTCGTGCATGGTGCGGGCCGCCGTGTAGACCTCGCAGCCGAGGATCGGGCGTATGCCGTTTGCCTTGCACTCCTTGTAGAAATCGATGACACCAAACATCACTCCGTGGTCGGTTATTGCCACGGAGTCCATTCCGAGCTCCTTTACGCGCGCAACGAGATCCTTGATTCGCGATGCGCCGTCGAGGAGGCTGTATTCGGTATGTACGTGCAGATGTGTGAATGCCATAGCTTTTCCTTTTTACTTTATAACGTGCAGGTCGACCTGTGGATAAGGGATGTTGATGCCCTCGGCATCAAACGCCTTTTTGACCTCTTCCTGCATGTAGAAATATACCGTCCAGTAGTCGGAGCTCTTTACCCAGACTCTGCTGTGGAGCGTCACTGCGTTGTCGCCATGCTCGCCGACAAGAACCTCCGGCTTTGGGTCGATTACGATAAGCTCGTTCTTTCTTACAACCGAAAGCACCGTCTCGCGTGCTTTATCGATATCGCATTCGTAGCCGATACCGAAATCGTTGTCGACTCTGCGCATATCGGCCTCGGAATAATTGGTCACAACCGAGGTTGACATATTGCTGTTCGGAACGCGTACGATTTTGTTGTCCGGTGTCTTTACGGTGGTGGACATGAGGTCGATTTTTTCAACCGTACCCGCTGCACCGCCCGCTTCGATGTAGTCGCCCTTTCCGAAAGGCTTTGTTATGAGGATGAGGATTCCGCCCGCAACATTGCTGAGCGAGTCCTTCAGTGCCAGTGCAATTGCCGCACCGCAGGCACCGATTACCGTTACAAAGGTGCTGGTCGGAATGCCGAGCTTGCCGAGTGCCGTTACGATGATGAGCAGCCACAGCGCAACCTTTACAATGTTCTTTATGAACGCATGGAGCGCCGGGTCAATGCTGGTTTTTGCCAGTGCCTTTGTCATCACCTTCATTACGGCTTTGACTATAAAAGCGCCGGCAATCACAATAATTAACGCGATTGCAATCGGTTTGCACATTGCAAATATGCTTTCCTTTGTAAACATGCCTTTTCCTCCTTATTTTTCGTACACTCTTCCGCTTCTCTTGCGTTCAAGCTCGCCGAGAATCTTTTTGCGCAGGCGTATGTCGTCCGGAACCACCTCGACAAGCTCGTCGTCGTTGATAAACTCGAGCGCTTCCTCGAGGGTGAAGTGCTTTGCCGGTGTAAGCTTGATGGCATCGTCCGACCCCGCCGCACGCATATTGGTCGCCTTTTTCTCCTTGCAAGGATTTACAACCATGTCGTCGCTGCGGCTGTTCATGCCGACAATCATGCCCTCGTAGACACGGGTGCCCGGCTCAACGAACATCTGGACACGCTCCTGAATGTTGTTGAGCGCATAGCCGGAGCAAACGCCCTCTTCCTGGGCAATTGCAACGCCGTTTACTCTCTGCGGGATGTCGCCCTTGAAGGCTTCAAAGCATTCAAAGCGGCGCACCATTGTGCCCTCACCGCGGGTCTCGTTGATGAACTGCGATCTGTATCCGAGAAGTCCTCTGGTCGGTACCAGGAAGTCCATCTTTACATAGCCGTTCTGTGTATCCATTTCGCGCATCAGGCCCTTTCTGAGGTTCAGCGCGCTGATAACCGAACCGGAATATTCCTCCGGCACGGAGATTACCACCTGCTCCATCGGTTCAAGCGTCTCGCCCTGCGGGCCGCGGCGCATGATTACCTCAGGCTTTGACACCGCAAGCTCATAGCCCTCACGGCGCATGTTCTCGATAAGGATTGATAAGTGCAGCTCGCCTCTGCCCGAAACCTTGAACTCATCGGTGGACTGTGTAGGCTCCACTAAAAGCCCCACGTTTACCTCGAGCTCCTTTTCGAGTCTTTCCTTTATATGTCTTGAAGTCACAAATTTGCCCACTTTACCGGCGAAAGGTGACTTGTTTACGATGAAGTTCATGGAAAGCGTAGGTTCCTCGATATGGATCATTTCCATAGGATCCGGCTTTCCGTTTTCGCAAATGGTCTCGCCGATTGAAATATCGGAAATACCGGAAACAACAACGATGTCGCCGGAGCCTGCCTCGGGTACCGGAGTACGCTTTAATCCTCTGTAAACGAATACCTGATTGATTTTGCGCTGTACGGTTTCGCCGCTGCTCTGGCAAACGGTTACCGTTTCGCCCTCTTTAATCTTTCCGCGCGTGATACGGCCGATTCCGAGTCTTCCGATGTAGTCGTCATAGCCCAGGGAACTTACCTGGAACTGGAGAGGCTCGTCGTCGCGGTCCGGATAGGATTCGCAGTGCTTTACGATGGTTTCAAACAGCGGGTTTATGTTGAGGTCGCCCCAGCCGCCTGCGGTGTTTTTGCGAATCTTGTTTTCGCCCGTACCGATTTCGAGGCCCTCGACCTCCTTCGGATCGTATACAACTATGCCCTGACGCGCAATACCGTAGAGGATTGGGAAATCGAGCTGCTTGTCGTTCGCCTCAAGGTCCATGAAGAGCTCGTAAACCTCGTCCACTACCTCATCTATGCGGGCATCCTTTTTGTCGATTTTGTTTATGAGAAGAATAGGGTTGATGCCCTGCTCAAGTGACTTTTTAAGTACGAATCTGGTCTGCGGCATCGGGCCCTCAGAGGAGTCTACGAGTAGAATTACGGTATCGACCGTCTTCATGATTCGCTCTACCTCGGATGAAAAGTCCGCATGCCCCGGAGTGTCCACGATGTTGATTTTGTAGTCCTTGTACATTACAGAGCAGTTTTTGGAATAGATTGTAATGCCCCTTTCTCTCTCGATATCGTCGGAGTCCATTACGCAATCCACGACTGCTTCGTTTTCGCGGAAGACACCGCTCTGATTGAGGAACGCATCCACCAGTGTGGATTTTCCCGCATCTACGTGAGCGATTACCGCTATGTTAATAATTTTTGTATCCTTTGCCAATTTGCTTCGCCTCTTTTACCTTAATTTTTTATTTCAAATTCGCCGGTTATTCGTCGTACATTGCCGTAACCGGATAATAGAATGTCTGTATTTCTGTTTTCGGAATGAGCTCAAGTCCGTCGCTTCCGACAGTTCCGATTTGGCGAAGCGGCGCTCCGTCAATCTGGTAGCCGATATTGTCGGTGTATCTGCGCACAAACTTTGCCATCTGTGCAATTTCGTCCTCAGAGCCCTTGAAATTAACCTGAACAACCTCTGTTTCAGGGATTTCCTTTAACTCCAGCACGCCCGTATCGCCCGTTACTTCACCAACGGGAATCTGAATTTCTGTGCTGAATACGCTGTACACATAATCCGCGTTGTGAGTGATTGCGTAAACCGGACGGTCATAGAGAGGACGCAGGTTGCAGCCTTCGCAAACCTCCATCATGCTCATGTATATGGCCTCCTCGGAACCCTCGTTTCTAAGGTTCGCCGTAAGCGAAACCACTCTGCGAGCCGGCATCCATTCCCTTGAAATTGAAAAAGCATGCTCAATGTAGAGGTTATAGTCCTCCTGCGCCTGCTTCATCTTTTGGATCTGCTCCTGAAGAACCGACAGCTCCGCCTGCTTTTCGACGATTTTTCTGCTCATCATAAATCGCACTTCCATAGGTGAAAATGCGTTCAGTGCGGGTATTTCCTTCAGGGAGAATCCCAATTCCTTAAAAATTTGTATTCTGTGAGCAAGCGGAATCTGATCCTGTGAGTAATATCTGTAGCCGGTTTTTTCGTCTGTCAGCTCCGGTTTTAATATACCCAAGCGGTCATAGTTTCTGAGCATGCTCACACTTATGCCTGTAATGCCGGAAAATTCTCCAATTTTCAACATCTTTCAAAGCCCTCTGCCAAAATTCACATTTGCTTTCAAATTAAAGTCTAAACTTATTCTATTATATGTTAGAGTTTGCGAATTTGCAAGTGCTGTGGTATAATATTCGCCGTAAAAATGTACTTTAATTGCCTTCCCCTTGAGGGGGAGCGGAATTAGCCTTCCCCTTGAGGGGGGGCGGAATTAGCCTTCCCCTTGAGGGGAAGGTGGCACGACAGTGCCGGATGAGGTGTAGTATGAAAGAGACCTTCCGCTCGCTCCTTTCCGCGGACCTTGAAAAAATGGTTTTCAGCGCCGCGCGAAACAAGAGCGTTCCATATAAAAGAATAACACTGAGGCCTATTAGCCTAAAGGGCAGCCTTGCCTTTCAGGCTGAGTTTGCATTCGAGAAAAAGGTGACTCACGAAAATCTTTCGGCCGAGGAAGCGCTCGAGCTTTGCATGCAGGTTATTGAGCAGGATTTCAAGCAGGTTAATGCGAGGACAAAGACCGAGGAAATTCAGATTCTCGCGGCAAAGCCCAGCAAGCCGAGGGTGACGAAAAGATCCCGCGGTGGTGGTAGCGGCAAAGCACCCGGCGGTACGGGAGCCGGCAATGCATGCGCCGTTCCCGGAAAGCTCGATGCGCGCGCCGTGCTGTCGCATAACAGGGTTAAGAATTATATCATCCCCGATGGTGAGCCTTGCGATTTTCTCATTGAGCTTGGCGTAATGAGTTCTGACGGAAA
>JAEEGU010000139.1 GCA_016280485.1 Bacillota bacterium
GATATTGCCGACTCTGATGATAGGGTAGCAAGCTCCTCTGATCATAATCATTTCGCGACCTGCAGGATCTGTGAAAGGCTGATCCGCAGTAGGCTTGAAGGATTCGCGAATGTTGGAAATAGGCACTGTGTAGATGTGCTGTCCGATTCGGATATCCATACTGTCAATGATGGCGAGTGTCAGAGGAATCTTGAAGTATACGGTCATACCTGCACCGAGTGTGGACTCGATGGTGATGGTACCGCCGACCTTTTCAATATTCTGCTTTACAACGTCCATACCTACGCCTCTGCCGGAGTACTCGGTAACCTTTTCCTTTGTGGAGAAGCCCGGGGCCATCAGCAGGTTGAAGATTTCTTTTTCGCTGTATTCGCTCTCTGCCTTTGTAAGGATTCCTTTTTCCTTTGCCTTGTTCAGGAGCTTTTCAGGATTCAGTCCGCGACCGTCGTCGGAGCAGGCGATGATGATATCGCCGCCCAGGTTCTGTGCGGAAAGAATAATCTGTGCTGTCTTGTTTTTATCTGTCTTTTCACGCTCTGCTCTGTCCTCGATACCGTGGTCCATGGAGTTACGAACTACGTGCATGAGAGGGTCTGCAATCGCATCGATGATGGTCTTGTCGACTTCGGTAGTTTCGCCCATGAGAATGAGCTCTACATCCTTGTCAAGCTTTTTGCCCATATCGCGGACGATACGACGCATCTTCTGGAAAGTAGGCGCGATAGGTACCATTCGGAGGGACATGGAGATGTCCTGCAGCTCGTTTGTGAGCTTGCGGAGCTGTGAAGCAGCCTTTTCAAAGTTCTCGAGATGTAATCCCTCGAGGTCAGGGCTGCCGGAAACCATGGATTCCGAAATAACTATTTCGCCGACGAGGTCGTTTAATGCAACGAGCTTGTCGAGGTCTACGTTTATGAGGTTCTGCTTGTGACCACCGCCGCCTGCAGGTGCAGCAGCGCCCTGTGCAGGCGCAGCAGTTCCGCCGGCCGCAGCCTTTGGAGCCTCGGCAGCCTTTGCAGCTTCAGCCTTTGGAGCCTCGGCAGCAGCCTTTGCCGCAGCTTGTGCCGCAGCTACAGCCTCGTCACCGAGAGTATCTGTGAAGCTTACATTGGCTACGCAAGGGGAACCCTTTGCAACCGAAAGAATTTCGTCCTGCGGTTTGTCGGATGTCAGCTTGCAGTAGAAGCCTTTTTCTACGATTACAGCGCTGGCGTCAGGATTGCCGTCCAGGCTGGCCGGGCTGGTCTGGAGAACCTTACCGATCGCGTTGAGCTTGTTAACAAGCATGAATGCGCGGATGTTTTCCATCTGGCAGCCTTCGTCGAATTGTGCGTAGAGGTAATATACCTGTCCGTCTGCGGGAGCCTCCTCAGCAGGTTCAGCGGGAGCCTCCTCTGCAGGTGCTGCCTCCGCAGCAGGTTCAGCCTCCGCAGCAGGTTCAGCAGGAGCCGGAGCTTCAGCCGCAGGAGCCGCAGCCGCCGGTTTTTCGGCAGGTGCATCGCCCGCGTCCTCCTTTAATAAATTCAAGAAATCTAATATCTCATTTACGAGTGCATCATTCTCTGTGCAAAGCGGCTGCTCTGTCTGAATCTTTTCAACCTCTTCCTTTAAGAAGTCGGAAACTCTGAGCACCAAGTCAAACAGGTTTTCGAAATGTTCCTGTGAAAGACCGTTGTCACGAATGACGAAGAATAAATCCTCGAGTTTGTGAGAAACAGATGCGATGATGTTGAACTCCATCATTGCTGAAGAACCCTTGACGGTATGCATGATACGGAAAATCTCGTTGATGTTTTCCTCGGAGAGGGCACCGTTCTTTTCGGCGTCCAGAAGAATATCGTCGAGTTGGTTCAGCATTTCGGTAGTTTCAAACAAATACACGCTCAGCATTGAATTGTTGCCATTGTCAAAATCACTCATCGTCTTTTCCACCTTTTCAATTAAAATACTGATAGCAAGCGAAGTTTGCGGCCATCACAACACGCCCGCCGGAACTATCGCCGTGATACGTTTGCGTCATATAGGACATAGACATAAATATAGATATACTATAGACCTATACAACATAGATTATACCACAGAGTGCAACAAATACGCAATCATTTTAAGTGATTTTTTCGCAATTTTTTCGCAATTCGCTCACATTTTTCCCTACATATATAAAATAGGGGAGCCATAATCCTCTTGCCGCACGCTCTACCGCCCCCCCGGCAGCCGCGCTGCGCGCCTCTGCGGCAGTGCTCCGCCCCTCTGCGACAGTGCTCCGCCCCTGCGTTGCGCCTAGTCGTTCCGGCTTTCCATCCCCCTGTGTTACTATCACCACCGGTCTGCCCCGAAGAGCAGCGCTGCCCGGCGAGCCCCGCATACCTCCGCAGCAGTGTTCCGCCCCTCCACACTGCGGCTAGTGGAATAATTTAGAAAAACCACTTGCATTATACAATTCGATGGTATATAATTACATTAAGCGCACAGGTTACCAATAAGAATACTTACTAAGTGACTAAGAACGCAAAAATGCAACAATTTAGTCACGCATATCACTAAAAATGAATCGATTGGGGAGCAATGAGCTTTTGCTGAGCCTATCTAGGCTTATAAATGTGACTAAGAATGATAATGAATAATTCCTTAGTCACACCATTTAAGAAATCGCGCAAAATGAGTGACTAACAGAGTAAGAAAAGTATGATTTAGTCACAAAATATAAGTCAGAAGGGTAGAAAGTAAAGGAATACAAATGTACAGGATAGAGAATATAATAAAACTACGAATTGAAGCTTTAGACTGCGCAACACGAATCGCCGCACGCGAACTGAGGAGAGCACCTGCCGGACGATTGCGTATTTCAACCAGAAACAAGCACGACAGATTTTATCGGGTCGCAAAACAATTTGA
>JAEEGU010000140.1 GCA_016280485.1 Bacillota bacterium
AATATAATCAAGCATATTCTCCGGTTTCCGTAGCAGGCGCAATAAGCTATTATGCGCTCGATCCTGCAACGCACCGTTTTCGTATCTGTATATGGTCTTTTCTCCCCAGTTTAGCAGCTTCGCAAAGCTCCGCTGACTGAGCCCGTACATTTCTCTTATTGCTTTGATTTCTTCAGGGAGAAGCAGTTTATGCTTTCTACGATAGGTATCATAAGCAAGCTTTAACGTGGCTGAATCTAGCTCTTCGCAGAACAATTCTTCTCCACATTCTGCGCAGACCAAAACCTGCGCCTCTACCTCAATACCTTCTCCGCAAACAACATATACCTCATTCTTTTTAATTATTTTCGTCTGTGTCTCTTTTCTGCATGATTCGCAATACTTTTTCATTCATACGCCTCCACTTTTATAACCATAAATATCCTCATGAAAACTCAAACATTTTAAAATGTGTTCACTATTGATTATTTGAATCTTTAATTTAACGTAAAACTGAGCACCGTTTACTATTTTCTTGAACTCCCAGATATCCCCAGGACGCTCATCATCAAAATCCCGTTTAGGTCCCTTGTAATAATCTTCTGTTTTTAAGTTTAATATTTCGTCTTTAGCAGCAGCGATCGTAAACCCTATATTCACCAATGCCTGTAAATTTGCTCTCCTCGGGACAAAATCGTATCTCCCTAAAGATATTAATGTCCTTACCTCTTCAAGGAATTGACTAATTTCAAGTTCATTCATTCTTTTATCCACAATATTCCTCCCCTCCTATAATACATTCTACCTCATTATATTTATCGCGTCAACAAAAATGTGGTCATATGACCGCATTTTTGACTTAGTGTTTCAGAGATTGCGAATTCGCCAAACACTGTTTGGCTTTTTGTACCGCGAATTCGGCAAACACTGTTTGACTTTTTTGCGCAGCAAAAAAGAGGGCTCTGCAGCCCTCTGAAATTTGGAGCAAGTGAAGGGAATCGAACCCTCCTCTCAAGCTTGGGAAGCTCGCATTCTACCGATGAACTACACCTGCACATTGCGGCGGATTGACCGCCGCCTTTATTTCGCTTTTACATTCTACCATAAGTTGTGGCGCTTGTCAGCAATTTTTTCCGCGCCGCACCGGCCGGATCAGCCGAGTCCTATCGCAGAAAACAGCACCGAGAGAAACGGCGCAAACAGAACCGCCGGTACCATATTTGCGACCTTCATCTTTGTGATGCCCATCAGGTTCAACCCCATCAGCATCATCAGAATTGACCCGACCGCGCACATTTCCGCTATCATCGAATCGGTCAGGACAGGCGCTATGACACCTGCAAGGAGCACTATTCCTCCCTCGAACACCAGGATGCTCAGTGACGCCCCCATAATACCGGCGCCTAGGGTTGCCGTAAGCATTACGCCCGCAACCAAGTCTATTACCGACTTTGCAAACAGCGTAGAGGGGTCTCCCACGGTTCCCGCCTCGATAGAGCCCACAATACTCATCGCTCCTATGCATGTAAGGAGCGATCCCGTTATAAAGCCCTGCGCAAAGCCACCACCGGAGCTGAATTTCTTTTCAAGAGATGCTCCCATTTTATCGACGCCGTCCTCTATTCGAAGAGCCTCACCGCATATTGTACCGATGGCCAACGCCACAAGCATTACAAGGGAATTCTCCGATTTGAAAATACCCATAATGCCAAGCGCCAGCACATATGCTCCCATAACCTGCATTACCGCATTGGAAACACGTTCCGGAATGCCCTTTCTGAACAGAAGGCCAATAATCGATCCAACGACTATCGCAAGAGCATTGGCAATTACTCCTATCATTTTCTCCCTACCTTATTCTACTGCCCTACCGATTTATACTGTTTCAAGTTCTATTTTCCGTAGTATTCATCCATGCATTCCTTGATAACACCCGGAATCCATTTGCACTGTTCTTCATTTACTGCTGAAAGAGCCACGCGGATGCCCCTTGCCAGTGGCACAGGGAAGAGTCCGCGCTTAAAGATAAGCTCGCATACCGCATCCGGATCGTCGCACGGAATTGCAATGAAGAAGCCCGCATCAAACGGCACGGTCACAAGTCCGCACTTCTTTGCCGCTTCCTCGAAAACCTTGCCGCGGCGAAGCAGCATTTTGTTGCTCGCCTCGCGCTCTGTCTCGAGCTTTTCACGAAGCTTTGGGTCGTTATACATGTTCGCAACCACAGTCTGCGCAGCTCTTACGCCGTTTGACCATGTCGCACGTGCGGAGAACCTTGCAACGTTCTCGAACTCATCACAGATTTCCTTGTTGTTTGTCATGCAGACAAGCGCACCGCAGCGCATTCCGTACATAGTGAACGCCTTTGATGCCGAGTAAGCCATGAGGCACAGAATGTTGTCAGGATTTCCTTCGAACTTCTTTACAAAAGCTCTCTCCGCATCCGGATCTGCCGTGTAGTCGATATATGCTGCGTCCACAAGAATCGTAATCTTCTTGCCGCTATCCTCAGGTGCAAGGCGCTTTACCATTTCGAGCACCTTGTCCCAGTCCTCACCCGTAAGCGAGAAGCCTGTCGGGTTGTGCGCCGGTGTGTTTATGATGATGCCCAGAGTGTCCTGAGTCTTTAATGCCTTTTCTACTGCAGCTTCAAGGCCGGCCACATTATATTTTCCCGCTTCGTCAACCAGCGGATATGTTGTAAGGCTTCTCTGCAGCTCAGTGCAGATTGATTTGTAGTTTGCCCAGTACCAGTCTGATGTGATGACGGTATCGCCAATCTTTGTGTAATTGGATACGAAAAGTCTCAGCGCACCTGTGCCGCCCGGTGTATAGCATGCCGCTGTGTGCATGTTTGGCTTGTGCGAGCCAAAGGCAAGCTTCTGCGCCACTTCGATGTAAGCCGGAATGCCGCTAATCGGGGCATAGCGCGCATAGTCCTCCGGTGCGAGATTTTTTAGGCAATCCACTACAGACTGAAATACCACAAGCTTGCCGTTATCGTCGATAAGCGCACCGATTGTCGCATTCACCGCGTCCTTGTTTCCTGCTTTTACAGCCTCGTCGTACTTTGCCGCTACGCTGAAAATCTTGTCCTTGAAATTTAATTCTCTGTCATTCGCATTTGCAAAAATCAACTTTTCCATATCTAATCTCCTGTTTTTTCGGGCTCGAATGTGAGCCGATACTCTTTTTAGTATATCACAAAACGCCCCGCCGGGACAGCCTTTTTTACCGCCTCACAAGCCGGGCCGTTTCACCAATTTATCAAGAAACTCCGCGCACTCTCTGTCCGAATGGAATACCCTCTCGCACACAGAGCGCAGCCCCTCCGGAATCTCGCGGACACCGCCGAATGCAATCCCCAAGTCTGCCGCACTGCACATCTTAATATCATTGGCGCCGTCGCCGATTGCGACCACGCTGCAGTCCACGGCAAGCTGCCGAACAAGCTCAGCCTTTTGCTCGGGGCCGAAAACTTCACCGACCTTCGCAAGGCAGTCTCCTTCAGTCGCGGCTTTTGAGGAAAAAACATGGTCCTTCGAAATGCCCAACGCCACAACGATCTTCTCAATCCACACATCGAGATTTCCCGTTGCTATATAGCACCTATCGGGATTCTCCCTAATGAACACTGCGATATGCTCGTTTAGCGGAATCTCAGCCACAGCCCGCGCGGCTTCGCTAACCGGGCAGTCTGAAAGGAGTGCCACCCTCCGGCGGAAGCTTTCCTCGAAAGGCACCTCGCCACGCATGGCCGCCTCGGTCCGCTCCCCCACGACCTCACCAAGGCCAAAACGCTCCGCGATTGTCGGCAGAATCTCTTTCTTTGTAATTGTCGAATCTAAATCAAAGACAAACTTATACTCCATAGCTTTCACTTTGCCAAAAGCCCGGGGCCGCTGAGCCTCGGGCTTTTACATATCCATTATATCTGACTG
>JAEEGU010000141.1 GCA_016280485.1 Bacillota bacterium
AGTTCACCCGCAAGCTGCTCGATTGTTCTTACAGTCAGGCCTTCGTCCTTTGCGCGGTGTGCAAGAATCAGCTGCTTCTTTTCGTCGGCTATATTGATGAGCGCTCTCGCATGTCCCGAGGAAATTTCTCCCGCGATGACCATGCTGCGGATTTCCTCCGGCAACTTCAGAAGACGCAGTGCGTTTGCAATGTACGGTCTGCTCTTTCCCACCGATTTTGAAACCTGCTCTTGAGTAAGTCCGTAAGCGCTTATCATTTTGTCGAAAGCATCTGCTTCTTCGATAGCGTTTAAGTCCTCACGCTGCAGGTTTTCAATAATTGCAAAGAGCATGTTCTGCTCGTCGGTAAGCTCTCTTACAAGACAAGGAACTTCCTTTAAATCTGCCTTGCGCGCAGCCCTGTATCTGCGTTCGCCGGCAACGATTTCGTATCCCTTTTTTACCTTTCTGACAATCAGCGGTTCTATTATTCCGTGCTCCAGGATAGAGTCCGCAAGCTCCGCGATTTTTTCCTCGTCGAAGTTTTGTCTCGGCTGATCCTGGTTTGGACGGATTTCATTTATATCTATATTTTGGACCGCGTTTTCCAAATCAACGGAATCCTTTGCACTGCGGACCTTGCTGTCGGAGTTTTTGATTTCGGCGGTGCCGAAAAGATCCTCAAGCCCTCTGCCCAGTCCTCTTTTTTCCTTTACCTTGCCTGCCATACTAATTCTCCTCTAAATCCAGGAACTCTTCCGCAAATTCCATATATGCCTCTGCTCCCTTTGACTTCGGATCGTATTCCGTAATCGGCATACCGAAGCTCGGTGCCTCCGCCAGTCTTACGTTGCGCGGAATAACCGTCGTATATACCTTTCCTTTGAAGTATTTCTTTACTTCCTGTACGACCTGAATGGAGAGGTTCGTTCTGCCGTCAAACATGGACAGAATTACACCCTGTATCTCAAGCTTTGGATTATGTGACTTTTTAACAAGATCGATGGTGCTGACAAGCTGGGTTACACCCTCGAGCGCATAGAATTCGCACTGAATCGGAATCAGCACACTGTCTACTGCGGTCAGCGAGTTAATTGTGAGAAGTCCAAGCGAAGGCGGGCAATCGATAAAGATATAGTCGTATTTGTTCTTTACGGCATCGATTGCTGCCTTGAGTCTGCGCTCTCTGCCCTCGCCCATTTTTACAAGCTCTATTTCCGCACCTGCAAGATTTACGGATGCCGGTATGATGTCGAGATTCTTGACCGATGTGTGCAGAATGCTCTTTTCCACGGATGCCTTTTTGTCCACCAAAATATCATAGCTGGTGTAATCGAGGTCGTCCTTTGCGATTCCGACACCGCTGGTCGTATTGCCCTGCGGGTCGATGTCGATAATGAGCACCTTTTTATTTTTTATGGCAAGACATGCTGCCAGATTAATATTTGTTGTTGTTTTACCAACGCCACCCTTTTGATTAAAAATTGCTATTGCTTTACCCAAAGTAAGCTCCTCCTCTCTAATTTCCTTCCACATGATATTATACATTATGACAGCAAAAAATACTACTAGTTTAAAGTGAAAGATATGTGAAAAACAGGAAATGTTTCACGTGAAACAAAAGGGAAGTCTCTGCGGACTTCCCTTGCAATTGCTTTATTTTAGAGGTTCTTTTGCCGGTGTTCCCGGTTTTCTCGGATACTTTTTCGGTGTATCCTTTACCTTTTTGTAAATCAAAATATTATGTTCGAAATTTATATGGTCTCCCTGCGGAACGAATATTTCTTTTAGTTCCCCGCCGAGCAAGCTCGGGGCTTTGCCTGCTGCCTTTATTTCATTTTCCGCCTCCGGACCCTTGTAAGCACAAAAGTGGCCGCCCACCTTCACAAACGGCAGGCAGTATTCGGAAAGTGTAGCCAGGTTCGCCACCGCGCGGCTTACACAGAGATCAAAGCACTCTCTGAACTCGGACTTTTGGCCGAGCTCTTCGGCACGACCGTGGAAAACATCAACGTTCGAAACCGCCAGACCTTCGCAGAGCTCATTTATTATTTTCAGCCTTTTATTAAGTGAATCCATCAGGACAAATTTCTTGTCCGGGTATATAAACGCCAGCGGAATTCCGGGAAAGCCCGCACCCGTTCCGACATCGATTATAAAATTCGCATTCTTTATTTCTTCCCTGCCCGCAATAAGCACGCTGTCTATGAAATGCTTTTGAATAAATTCCTTGCGGTCGGTGATCGCCGTCAGGTTCACCTTTTCGTTCCACTTAAGGACATCTTCCATATATGAAACAAACCGACCCATCATCCTGTCGGTTACCTCTATTCCGTTTTCCTTTAAAATCTTTTGAAGTTCATCCATAATCTTTTCCCTATTAAAACACTTCCTGCCCGCGAGGCATCCAATTTCGGATGCGCCGTGCCGGCCGAAACGGGTTAATGTTTCACGTGAAACAATTAGCGCAACCCTTGATATAAGCGGGTTCTGAGCTCGTAATTCTTCTTAAACTGAGCAAAGCGCTCTTCGTCCGAACCGAACTGCATATACGCATAAGGTATGCTCTTGTCATCCTTTGCGTTGGCCCACATTTCCTCAAGGGGCAGCTCCACAACAACCCTTTCCTGTCCTTTCAATATTTCATAGCACTGATCGTCGAGAACAATCCCGTCCCCGCACGCAACGACTAAGTTTTCCGGATATGTTTCATTCTTTGCCATGCCGATTTCAAAATCCGGATTAACCAGCTTTGACAAAATCTCGTATTCACAATTTCTGAGCGCATGTTCTCCATGCCCCATGCAAATTTTGAGCAAACTCCTCCCATCGAGCCTTTCAATCTCCTTTAACATATCCAAGACCTCGAACGGAGGATTTGGTAAAATTCCTTGACAATATTTTCCAATCGTCTGACTTTTCTGAGCCCCAGAATTGAGTTCTGACGCGATTTTTTTGGCCACCTCAGGGGATTTTACCCCCAGGTATCCTAAAACGAATATACGCAAAATTAGAGCCTCCCGCGGCAAAAACCGCTATTTTTCAACACCTCATCCGTCACTACGTGCCACCTTCCCCTCGAGGGGAAGGCTTGTGTTGTTGATCATCCATCACCTGTGTTGTTGATCATCCATCACCTGTATTGTTGGTTACACATCACTAATACCGATAAACTATTGTCTCTGACTTCTTTTATTTTTTTCCAGATATATCAGCAGCACATTTATGTCCGCCGGAGATACTCCGGAGATTCTTGACGCCTGTCCTATGGAAAGTGGCTTCACCGCGGACAATTTTTCGATAGCTTCGATGCGAAGAGAATCCACTGCCGAATAATCAAAATCCGGATCCAGCTTTTTACCCTCAAGCTTCTTAAATTTTTCTATCTGATGTTCCTGTTTTACGATATATCCTTCGTATTTTATTTGAACCTCAAGCTGGGCAATGGCGTGCTGCGATAAAGCAGGCCTATCCGCATCTATTTCGCCCAAAATCTCATAATTTATTTCCGGTCTCTTCAAAATTTCGGTTAAAGTTGCCCTGTTTTGCAGAGGTGTACTCCCGTGGGCGGATAACCACTCGTTAATTTCTGTCGGCGTCACCCAAGTTTCATCCAATCTCTTTCTTTCGGACTCAACCTGCTCCTTTTTTGCCAAAAACCTCTCGTATCTTTCCTCCGAAACCAGACCAATCTTATGTCCGCGCTCCGTGAGACGCAAATCTGCGTTGTCCTGACGCAAAACCAGGCGATATTCCGCGCGGCTTGTCATAATCCTGTACGGTTCATCCGTACCCTTTGTAACCATATCGTCAATCAGAACGCCAATATAGCCTTCGCTTCTGTCCAAAATGAACGGCTCGCGTCCCGAAATTTTAAGCGCCGCATTTATCCCGGCGATAAGTCCCTGTGCAGCGGCCTCCTCATAACCCGAGCTGCCGTTAAACTGTCCCGCACAGAACAAATTTTTAATATCCTTACTCTCAAGCGACAAATTAAGCGACAGCGGATTTATGCAATCATACTCAATCGCGTATGCAGGCCTTGTAATCCTTATATTTTCAAGGCCCGGGATGGTTTTATAAAATGCTGCCTGCACATCCTCGGGAAGCGAAGTGCTCATTCCCTGGATATACATTTCATCTGTATTAAGGCCCTCCGGCTCGATAAAGAGCTGATGTCTCTCCTTATCCTTGAATCTCTGAAGCTTTGTCTCTATGCTCGGACAATATCTGGGACCGATTCCCTCGATTTCACCGGTAAAAAGCCCGCTCCTATGATAATTTTCATTTATAATGCGATGTGTTTCTTCATTCGTATAGGAAAGCCAGCACGAAACCTGATCCTTCGAAAGCTCGTCATTCATAAACGAAAACGGCACAATGTGCTCATCGCCCTTTTGTTCCGTCATTTTTGAATAATCGAGACTCTGCGACAGAGCTCTCGCCGGAGTTCCCGTTTTGAACCTGCGAAGCTTCATTCCGTGGCGGGCCAGGCTGTCCGCAAGCTCCACCGACGGCGCAAGTCCGTTCGGTCCCGACTGAAAACTGCTCTCGCCGATAAAAATCTTACCGCGCAAAAACGTTCCCGTTGCAATAACCACGGCCTTTGCATGATAAATCGCACCCGTCCGGAGAACTACTCCTACAGCAGCACCATCTTCGACAAGCAAATCAACAACCTCACCCTGCTTTAAATCCAGGTTCGGCGTAAGCTCCAGCGTCTTCTTCATCTGATCGTGATAAGCATGCTTGTCCGCCTGCGCACGCAGGGAATGAACCGCCGGACCCTTTGCTGTATTAAGCATACGGCTCTGGATAAAGGTTTTGTCGATGCAAAGCCCCATTTCGCCACCGAGTGCATCGATCTCGCGCACCAAATGTCCTTTTCCGGTTCCTCCGATTGCCGGATTGCAAGCCATCATAGCAACAGCTTCCAAATTTATAGAAAGTACAAGGGTTTTGTTTCTCATCCTCGCTGCAGCAAGCCCCGCCTCGCATCCCGCATGGCCGGCACCTATTACTACAACATCATAGCTTCCCATTTCGTACATGTTCTCTACTCCTATAGGCGTATTACTTCCCTAAGCAAAACTTCTTGAAAATTTCATTGATTATATCGTCACTTGCCGTCTCTCCGGTGATCTCACCCAAAAGCTCGTACGCATTCCGAACATCGATTTCTATAATATCAAGCGGCTCCCTCGCAGCGGTCGCCACTGACGCATCGGACACAGCATCTGCTGCCTCATCCAAAAGCGAAATATGTCTGACATTAGTAATTGTAAGGCTTTCGCCCTGCCTAACATCTCCTCCGAAAACCTTTTCTTCGATGAAATCACTGAGTTCCTCAATGCCGGAGCCATTCTCCATGCTGGTGCGAATCACCTCTACTCCCGAAAGAGTACC
>JAEEGU010000142.1 GCA_016280485.1 Bacillota bacterium
GCCTTCATAATAGTAATCTATGTGATGATGATCGGTATGGTCACCACCACCGAGGACCTGGGCGAGGGGTTCCTGCTGAATTATCGCCTGAAGGTGCCTACCGGTGCGCCGGTAATCGAGCGCCTTAAAGGCGCCATCGAATCGGCTGAGCAAGCCGTCAACGAAGGGGCATACCAACGCCAGAACTATGTGGAGCTTTACGGCCTCGCGCAGCTTGCCATGGGCAAGCATGCCGTCATCGACTATAACTACGGCGCGCTCTACAAAACGAGAGACGGGCAGACGACCTTCTCCGTGCAGGAGGAGCGGTACATCGATGATGCGGCGAACGCCACTTATCCGCTCGTGAATGGGCTGATCCACGAAGGAGTGGACTTCCTCTACGTGCAGCTTCCGTTCAAGGTGCAGCCGGCGAAGTTTGGCGGTGACCGTGAGCTGCCGGTCTACGTGCACGACTATGCTAATGAGAATGCCGACCGCTTTGTGGAGACGATGCGTGCGGCGAACATCAACTGCTATGACACGCGCGACGAGTTCTTTGGCAGCGGCCTTTCGATGAAGGAGCTCTTCTTCAAGACCGACCACCACTGGAGCATAAAGGGCGCGTTTCTCGGGACGGGGCTGATTGCGAACTACCTGAACGAGAATTACGATTTCAAGATTCCGGAGGGGCTGTATTCGGAGGAGAACTTCGTGATGACGACTTATCCGAAGAGCTTCATCGGCTCGATGGGACGTCGCGTGGGACGGATTTACGGAGGAATCGATGATTTCACGCTCTACAGCCCGGACTTCGAAACGGATATAACGGTCACGAAAATTGAGGGCGTCAGCGAGGTTACAACCCGCGGCGCGTTTGAGGATGTGGTGCTCGAAATGCAGTACATCGACGACCCGGACCCGACCACGAACCGCTACGCGGTTTACCATGGGGACTACCAAGAGCTCAGGTTTGTGAACAATCTGGTGGACAACGACAATAGCGTGCTTATCATAAAGGACAGCTTCGGCCTGCCGGTTTATTCGTTCCTGTCGCTCGGCATCCACGAGGTCCGCGCAATCGACATGCGAATCTTTGAAAAGAATGTCCTCGAATATGCGACAGAATACCACCCGGATGTGGTCATCCTGATGTACAACTGCGATTCGTATGTGGATCCGATGTTTGATTTTAATATGTAAAAAACAAAACCGAGGGTTACCCCTCGGTTTTATATTGCCTTTTACAGATGTAATATCAGTCTGCCCTCACCCTTGGAGTTTTGGTGCTGCCCAGCGAGGAGCGCTTCTTCGATGATTTGCGAGCACGAGCTGGCCACTATGCGGTCGCTGTGGTTTTCCTTGAGCTCATCGGCAGTGATGCCAAAAGAGTCAACAATGTTGAGGTAGTGGTAATGCTGCAGGCCCACCGTGTAGACCTTGTCTTCCTCGATTGGCTTGTCCTCAAAATCAAAGCGTAGGTATGAATGCGTCGCCTTGTCGTATTCGACAACGAGCCCTTTGGAAAGCTGGTAGAACTCGCAATGGTCGCCGCTAAAGGTCTCGTCGCGCAGCATGTGAAGCAGCATTCTCTTAAGCTGCGCCCCGGTCGCATAGACCATATAAGCCGCATCGTCATAAGGGAAGCATTCGCCGAGGTCGCCCTTGGTCACCACAGGCCCCAGCTTTTGCGACCTTATACTGCCCGAGCCGAGCAAGAAAATATCCAATCCCAGCGCGTCCTTCAAAAGGTCGCTGAACAGGTCTCCGAGCTCTGTTTCGCGGTATCTGTCCGGGTGCGTGAGCTCGCGCACGAACTTTGTGAGTATGCGCCCGTACTTTTCGTCGGTACGCGATTTGTAGGTTGCTATAACTTCCTCGATGGAAGGATCTCTCGGGCAGGTCTTTTCGCTAATCGGAATCGGCTGCCACGTAAATGAGTCAATGGAATTGCTGTCGGTATCGATTACGATGTCGAACCTACCGATTTGGTCGGTGCCGGTACCTGCCTGCACAATCGGAATGCCGTTTACGACTTCAGGCTTTTCCAGGAAGGTGTGGGAATGTCCGCCGATAATGAGGTCTACGCCCCACGCAGGATCGAGCATTGCCGCAAGGCGCTTGTCTTCTTCAAATCCGATATGTGTGAGTAGTACGGTAAGGTCAACGTCCGTCGCATTGTAAGCGTTGCAGATTCTGCCGACTTCCTCGGCTGCGTCCGCGACATCCACAAATGTTCCGATAAGGCCATCTTTTTTGCACTGAGCCAGCACTTCTTCGGTCAGTATGCCGATGAACAGGATCTTCATGCCGTCACGTTCCAAAACGACGCATGGCTCGAACAGACGCGTATGGTTTGTCTGTATGTGGAGGTTGCCGTTAACGATTGGGAAATCCGCGCACTTTTCAAGGAAAAGAAGGTGTGCAACACCGTAATCCACCTCGTGATTTCCCAGCGTTACCACGTCCGGAGCGAGCATATTCATAATCTGAATTGTGGATACGCCCTTGAATTCGGAGTCGATTATCGAGCCCCTGAACATATCGCCCGCGATAGCGTAGATGACGTTTTCTTCCTCCATCCGAACCTTGTTGATATATCCGGAGAGCATGGATACGCCGCCGACAAGGGCTGCATCCACATTCTCCGCGAGGAAATCTCCGTGCATGTCGTTTGAA
>JAEEGU010000143.1 GCA_016280485.1 Bacillota bacterium
CGTGCGGCGGGCGCGATGTCATGACGGCGCGCAATATAGAATCGGTTTATGGCATGCATGTGCATATTGAGAATTACGGCGGGGTACCGGTTATAATACCGTTCCCGGACGTGAAATAAAGGAGAAAGAAAATTATGGATAGAAAAGCTTTATGGGAAAAGGCGGCCGCATTTCACGGTCATGTCTGCCCGGGACTGACTATTGGCTTCAGAGCTGCACTCTATGCGATAGACCTTTTGGGAATCACATTCTCAGAGGATGAGCAACTTGTGTGCATTACGGAAAATGATGCCTGCGGGGTTGATGCAATCCAGGCCGTTTTGGGCTGCAGTATCGGCAAAGGAAACCTCCTCTTCCATATGACCGGCAAGCAGGCGTTTTCCTTCTATAACCGCAAGACAGGCAAATCGGTCCGCCTGGTTTTGAGAAAGCCTGCCCGCGAAATGAGCCGTGAAGAGACGCTGAAATACTACACCGACTGCAAGCAGGAAGACATGTTCGACGTAAAGGAGACAAAGCTTGAGGTGCCGGAGCACGCGCGCATCTTTGAATCCTACACCTGCGAATGCTGCGGTGAGAGCACCGGCGCGAACTGGATTCGCATATTTGAAGGCAAAAAGCTTTGCACTGACTGCTATAAAAAATATGACCGCTTCAATGTGTAAACGCATATGATGTTAACCCCCTCTTAGTGAGGGGGTTTTTGCATATTGACGAGGAACGGCAGGGCGCAGGATTGCACTCAATTGTACTTGTAATTGAACAGGTTTTATGCTAAAATATTTGGGTCATGATTAATTATATGGAATATGCTTTGCAGGAGGCTTTAATCTCTGAAAAATTGGGCGAAGTCCCCATTGGGGCGGTCATAGTAAAGGACGGCGAAATTGTCGGACGAGGCCACAATCTCACCGAGACCTCAAAAGACCCTACAGCGCATGCCGAGATGATGGCAATCAGACAGGCATCGGAAAACTTAGGCGGCTGGCGGCTTACAGGCTGCGAGATGTATGTGACCTGCGAGCCGTGCTCTATGTGCGCAGGCGCCATGGTCTGGGCGAGGCTTAAAAAGGTTCACATCGGAACGATGGACCCAAAGGCGGGTGCAGCGGGATCGGTGCTGAATGTTCTGGAGGAACCAAAGCTTAATCACCATGTGGAAATCGAGACCGGCATCATGCAGGAAGAATGCTCGGAAATATTAAAGCGTTTTTTTAAGGAACGCCGCAACCGCGAGACCATTCGCATGAACCGAAAAAAGTACAAACCATCGGAGGAGTAAACGAAATGAAGAGAATAGGCGCGGTTTTGAGCCTAATATTAATAATGGCAATGGTGCTTTCCGGCGCAGTATTTGCAGCGGGAGACTTTTCACTTGACAAGACATATCCGGCAGACGGCGATACCAACACATCCATAGATAATTTCGGTATCAAGCTCTATTTCAATCAGCCGGTATTAAACGATAAAAACGCAAAGCACAATGCAAAGTGCATCAAGGTAACAGATCCTGACGGTGAGGTATTACCGGTAACTCTTTACTACAGCCCAAAGGAATCCGGTATGGCAATGGCACTTGTGGAGCCTGAAAATCAGGCACTGGTAAAGCAGGACACAGAATATAGCGTAACTGTTACATCTGAATTCTTAAGTGCAGACGGTGATGAGCTTGGAGAGGATGTTACTATAGGCTTTAAGACACTCAACCAAAGCAGAGCAACAACCGTCAACATGGTTATGATGGGTGTAATGATGGTCGGCATGGTTATCTTTACAACCAGATCCATGAAAAAGGACGGAAATTCAAATGCTCAGTCAAAGCAGGCGGCATCCAAGGGTGACGGCAAGGTAAATCCTTACAAGGTCGCAAAGGAAACCGGCAAGAGCATCGAAGAAATCGTTGAAAAGGATAAAAAGGACAAAAAGAAAAAGGCAGAGCGCGAAGCAAAGCTCGAGGCTAAACACGAAGCAGAGCTTGCCGCTGCCAGAGAAAAGCTGATCAAAAAGGGAGAAATTTCAGCTGATGATGCGAAACAAAACTCCTCGGATGTAAAGAGAGTAAAGGGCCCTCGCCCTATCTCGGCGGCCGGGAGCAAATATGTTACAGGCAAACGCACAAATAAAGGCAAATAAAATATAGGGGTGCGGAACAGCCGCACCCCGCTTATGTTATGAAGAAGATAATCGTAAACTCATTTGCAAAAATTAATATTTCGCTGGATATCTGCGGAGTACGCGAGGACGGATACCACGAGGTTGAAACCTTCATGCAGGCCGTTGACCTCGCCGATGCAGTGATGGTGAGATGGTTCCCTTTCGAGAGCCGAAAGGATCTCCCGGAGGATGCGGAGCGTCCGGCCGGCGTGGAGATAGAAATCTCCACCAACAGGCCGTACATTCCAAACGACGAGAGGAACCTTGCCTACAGAGCGGCGCAGGCAATGGCTGAGCGTTTTGGCGCAAACCATGCCGGCGACAAGCTTCGCATAGATATCAAAAAGCGCATCCCGGTGGCGGCAGGCCTTGCGGGTGGCAGCGGCAATGCGGCGGCGGTCTTACACGCAGTGAACAGGCTCTGGGGCCTTAGGCTCGATGTTGCACAGCTTTGCGAGGTTGGCGCAACGCTTGGAGCGGATGTGCCGTTCTGTGTTATGACCGTGGCAGCGACGAACCTATGCCTTGGCAGCAAGATAAACAAGGATCCGCTCGCGATGACCGCAGCCATAGGGCGCGGGACGGGCGCAGATGTGACAAAAGCCACACCGCTTACGGCTTATGCGGTGCTTTCAAAGCCTAACGTAAGGATTTCCACTAAGGAAGTGTATGAAGGAATTGATGAGGAAATCGAAAAGGCGGAAAAAGAAGGCATCCACATTCATCACCCAAGAGCGGATGTTATAGAGAATGCCCTTAAGACAGGCGATGAAGCGCTGCTTGCCGATGAAATGGGTAATGTGCTCGAGCTATACACGCTGAAGAGGTATTCGGCGGTGGCGACGACAAAGAGCCTGCTAAGAAACGAAGGCCGGCCAATCATGGTAATGATGAGCGGCAGCGGCCCGACGGTGTTTGCAATCTACAAGGACAAAACGGAGGCAAAGGAAGCGGCACACATATTAAAAAAGAAAAACAGACAGACTTTTGCAATCAGGACAATCTAGGCAGGCAATCATGCAGGTGGATAAAGTAGTAGGAGTAGTAAAGGAGAATAGGCATGAATCTGGAAATTAAGAAACACAAAAGATTGAGCGAGGTGGTCTATGACCAGCTGCGCCAGGAAATTTTGGCGGGGACCATTTCACCGGGTACGAGAATGATGGAAATCGAGCTTTCGACAAAGCTCGGCGTCAGCCGCACCCCAATAAGAGAGGCTCTCAGAAAGCTGGAAAAGGAGGGTCTGGTGGTAGTCGAGCCGCGCCACGGAGCTTACACGTCGCAGGTATCAAAGGCGGACATGATAGGCATCCTTGAGGTAAGGCAGCACATGGACAAGCTGGCGGCAGGCTATGCGGCATCACGTGGAACAGCTGCGGACTTTGCACGCATCGAGGAATGCGCGGCAGCTTACGAGGCGGCAACGAAGACAAAGAACTCGCAAGAGATAATCAAGTGCGATGAGCGCTTCCACGAGGCTATCGCGGAGGCTTCACACAACACGACGCTGGTTACGATTGTAACGGAGCTGCAGGACATGGTGGTCCGTTTCCGCTACATGTATTACAACGATCCGGACATTGTGCAGAGCATGATTGAGGAGCATAAAGAGATTATCGAGGCAATAAAGAGCGGCAAAGAGGAAAAGGCGAGCGAGGTGGCGGGCCGCCACATCGACGGACTCATCAAGTTCATTGAAGAGAGCCAGAAGCTCGCTGACGAGACCGGAAAGTAATTATATAATAATTATAAGAAGGAAAAGAAATGAAGAGAATAGGTGTAATTTTCGGTGGCAAATCGACAGAGCACGAGATTTCACAGATGTCGGCGGCTTCGATATTGCGTGCGATGAACAAGGAAAAATTCACGCCGGTCACAATCGGCATCACCAAAGAGGGCGAGTGGAAGCTCTACGAGAGCAAGGACTACGACAAAGTCGAAAACGGCGAATGGGAAAAGGAAGCAAAGCCTTTTAACATGGGCGACCTCAAAAAGGTTTGCGACTTTGCGTTCCCGGTTCTTCACGGCTTAAACGGTGAGGATGGAACCATTCAGGGACTCTTTGAGATGCTCGACATCCCTTATGCGGGCTGCGGCGTGGTAGGAGCTTCCGCCACAATGGACAAGGGCGTTGCACGCGATTTGTTCCGCTGCGCGGGAATCCCTATGTGCAAGCACATCGCCTTCATCAGCGCTGATTACACGGATGACAAGGCAGGTATTATGGATCGTATAGAGCGCGAGCTCGGCTATCCTTGCTTTGTAAAGCCGTCAAACATGGGATCGTCCGTAGGCATAACAAAGGCCCACGACAGAGCGGAGCTTGAGAAGGCACTCGAAGAGGCCATACGTTTTGACAGACGCATAGTAGTAGAGGAAGCGGTGGACGCGCGCGAGGTTGAGATTGCTGTCATAGGCAACGACTATCCGCTGACTGCGGCTGTGGGCGAGATTGTGCCGTCAGACGAGTTCTACACCTATCATTCAAAATACCAGGACAGCGAAGTCACAAAGCTCGTTATCCCGGCGGAAATCACGCCGGAGCAGCGCAGCGAGATGGAGCGCATAGCGAAAATTGCTTACAAGGCCTGTGACTGTGCGGGCTTTTCGAGAGTGGACTGTTTCATAGACAAAAAGACGGGAAAGGTCCTCCTCAATGAAATAAATACTATCCCGGGCTTTACGGCATTTTCAATGTTTCCGCTCCTCTGGGCCGAGGCAGGCGTGCCGTATTCCGAGCTTATTGAAAGGATTGTGGATTACGGATATGAAAGATATAATGCTAAAATTGAAAGGTATGCAAACTGGTTCTGACGGTGAAGAGGAACTGACCGAATTCATGACCGAGGGCAAGCTGTACAAGCGCAACGGCTCCTATTATCTCCTCTACGAAGAGAGCGAGATTTCGGGCATGGAAGGCTGCAAGACCAGTCTGAAATACAACGAAAATTTCCTGCGCATGAAGCGCACGGGCAACACGCTCGGCGAATACACCGTCATTGAGTTCAACAAGGACAAGAGGTTCAGCAGCCTCTATCAGACCCCGTACGGGCCGATAGAGATGGAGGTTATGACCAATATCTACGACCACAAGCTGACGGAAGAGGGCATGGGCTCGATACTTATCGATTACAATGTAAGTCTGATCGGCCTTACGGCGACGCGCAACAGACTTAACATAACCATCAGCGAGCAATAGGAGTAGACAGGGAGGAAAGAAAAATGGGCAAATCAACTGTAAAATTAGTGGCGATTGTGATTGCACTCGCCCTTATTATAACCTCTTTTTCATTCGTATTCTTTTTACCGTCGGCGTTCGGCGCAACGACAACCGATTTCGCCGAGCAGGCAAAGCTAAAGGAATCCGACATGACCGGCAGGGACAAAGAGGACATCGTTATCAAAAGGCTTAACGTGCTCTACCAGTACATAAACTATCTCGACAACAACTACAAGGACGAGGTGGAGGTAAACGATCTTGTTGACGGTGCTTTCGAGGGCGTGATCTCAGCGCTCGAGGATCCGTTCAGCGAGTACTTCGTGACTCAGGAAAGCGCAAATGCGTTCGCAACCTACGTTGAAAACACATTTGTGGGCATCGGTGTCCGCCTTTCCACAACAGAAAGCGGCGGCTCGCAAATTACAGGCCTCATTGAGGGCGGCCCGGCAGAAAAGGTCGGCATAAAGGAGGGCGACCTCCTTATCAGCGTTGACGGCGAGGATGCAACGCACTGGGACAGCACCGTTTCCAGCCAGCATCTGCGCGGTGAAGAGGGAACCACGGTAAAGGTGACCGTGCTTCGCGACGGCAAAAAGGTCGACTTTACAATCAAGCGCGCCACCGTTTCGGATGCTTCGATTTCCTACGCGATGCTCGATGACGGCATTACCGGATACATTCATATTGTTAAGTTCGACGCCGATACAGCATCGGAGTTTAAAATCGACTACGAGCAGCTTTTGGCACTCGGTGCAACGCAGTTCATACTTGACCTTCGCGAAAACGGCGGCGGCTACACCTATCAGGCAGAGAGAATCGCCGACTACATCATGGAAGGCGTGACCATAGATCAGTACGAGCAGCAGGGCGTGGTATTCCAGACCAACAAGGCAAACGACGGACACAAGGTAAGCGAACCGATTGTGGTTCTGGTAAACGGCAATACAGCGAGCTCCGCAGAGCTTCTGGCGGGATCGCTTCAGCAGGCCGGCTACAAGCTGGTGGGCTCCAAAACCTATGGCAAGGGCTTCAGCCAGCTCGTGCAGTCCCTCGTCGACGGGCATTCGTTCAAGCTCAGCACCTCCTACTTCCTGGTGGGAGATGGCGTAAGGATCACAACAGAAGGGCTTACACCGGACTACATCGTGGCCTCCGGCATACTCAGTGAAGAGGAGAGAGCTGCCTTTAAGGCAGAGGCCGACAAATTCGCAGCATTCACACTTTCCGACAAGCCGGCAAAGGGCGCAAGCGGGCTGACCGTATATGCGGCGCAGCAAAGACTCGGCGCGCTGGGGTATGACACTTCCTACACAAGCGTGATGGACGAAAAAACCGTGGCAGCGGTAAAGCAGTTCCAGAAGGAATACGGACTTTACCCTTACGGGACACTTGACCTTACGACACAGAAGGCCCTCGACACACTGGTAGCAACAGTGGCAGCAGGCCTTGACAATTCGGTTGCTCAGGAAGAAAAGGCTTTAGAGGTCTTAAACGGACTTAAGAAATAATTCCTTGACAAGTCGATTTGTCGTGGTATAATTAGTGTATTGTTTTTATTTTTCGTGAGACAAAAGTTGAAAGGACCAACTTAAAAATGAGATACAATTTATACATGTCAAAACATGCGAACTTCAACTTTGTTGTTGCGAACAACTGACACTACAGCCACCCCTAAAAACGGGTGGCTTTTTAAGTAATTAAAGAGAGGTGAAATTTGATGGACAGAAAAATCGGATTCTCGGCAGAAAAGTACATTGAAGAGCAGTCAAAGTACATACTCGGCAGAATTAAGGACGGACAGGGACAGAGACTTTATCTGGAGTTCGGTGGCAAGCTGGTTCAGGACAAGCATGCAATGCGCGTACTGCCGGGGTTTGACGAAAATGCCAAAATCAAGCTGCTGCAAAAGATGAAGGATCAGGCAGAAATCATTATCTGCATTTACGCGGGAGACATTACTACAAATAAGACACGTCAGGACTTCGGAATCACTTACGATCTTGAAACTCTGCGCCTTATCGACATGTTCCGCAAGTATGATCTTTCGATTAACTCGGTAGTTGTAACAAGATATATTGATGCGCCGGCCGTTAATATGTTCATCAACAAGCTTGAACGCAGGGGCATTCGCACCTACAAGCACCAGTTTACAAAGGGTTATCCTACAGACGTTGACACTATCGTTTCCGAGGAAGGCTACGGTGCAAACCCTTACATTGAGGTTACCAAGCCGCTGGTAGTTGTTACCGGCCCGGGCGGTGGCTCCGGCAAGCTGGCCACTTCGCTTTCACAGCTCTATCACGAATACAAGAGGGGAGTAAAGGCTCGCTACGCAAAGTTCGAGACCTTCCCAATCTGGAATCTGCCGCTCAAGCATCCTGTAAATGTGGCTTACGAAGCGGCTACAGCGGACTTAAAGGATGTCAACATGATTGATAACTTCCATCTCGAGGCATACGGCGAGATGGCCGTAAACTACAATCGTGACCTCGATGCATTCCCTCTGCTCCGCAGAATCATCGAAAAGATTACCGGTGAAGAATCCGAATACAAATCGCCGACAGATATGGGCGTTAACCGTGCAGGCTTTGCCATCACAGACGATGAGGTGGTAAAGGAAGCGGCAAACCAGGAAATCATCCGCCGCTACCTGATTGCTCAGGTTGACTACAAAAAGGGCAAGATTGAAGCAGGCACCATGGAGAGAATCAAGCTCCTCATGGATTCAATGAACCTCTCAGTCGAGGATCGTTCGGTTGTAGCTCCTGCCCGCGATTATGCCGAGGAAAAGCGCCGCAGTGACGAGGAGAAGTTCCAGAATGTCGTAGTTATGGCCATCGAGCTTCAGGACGGAACAATCGTTACAGGCCGCAGCTCACGCCGTATGGTAGCAGCTGCCGCAGCTGTACTGAATGCCGTTAAACGTATATCGGGAATAGGCGATGATATACCTCTCATCACGCCTAGCGTCCTCAAGAGCATTCAGGACCTCAAGGTGGATGTCCTCCTCCAGGACCGCACATCCTTAAATCTCGAGGAAATTCTTTCCGCACTCACCGTTTCCTCCGCAACCAACCCTGCGGCTGAAATGGCGGCTGCAAAGCTTAAGGATCTCCGCGGCTGCAAGGCTCACTGCACAGCCATCCTTTCCGAGCACGACGAGCACACGCTCCGCTCCCTCGGTATCGATGTAACCAGCGACCCTGAATACGTAACAACAAACCTCTATTTCGCATAGAATCTATGGAAAGTATTAATTGGATAAATTTAATATGGATACTTGCAATGCTGCCGATTGGAATCCTCCTGGGATGTAGTCTGGTTTATGTATTTAACCATATCCCGGTTGCGTGGCTTTGTGATTATGGTAAAGAACCTGAGGGTGATTTGGCAAAAATCGAAGAGCGCCGAAAGAATGGCGACCGTGGTGTACAGCGGTTGCCCGGCATACCGTGGAAGCTTGTGCTCTCCGCATTCTTTGCGGTTATAGGAATCTATCTGATTACACTGGGCGGTCACGGCGGGCTGTATGCGCTGCCGCTATTGGTTATTATATGGTTACTGTTAATAATAGCAATCTCAGACGGTAAATATAAAATCATTCCGGATCAATTTGTTGTGTTTCTGGCGCTGATGTCCTGCACCTTAATCCCATTTGGCATGCCCATAAAAGATATGCTGCTCGGAGCACTGGCGGGTGCAGGCGTAATGCTGATCGTCGCTGCGATAGGCTATTTCATCTCGCATCGAGAGAGCCTAGGCTTTGGCGATGTAAAGCTGATGGCGGCAATCGGCATGGTGACGGGACTCTACCCTTGCCTTGGGATTATGGTTCTTGCCGCAATAGTCAGCGCAATGGGATTTTTGACAGGCATCGTGCGAAAGAGAATCAAGCTTACCGATTCGGTAGCGCTTGGACCTTATCTGGTTGCATGCACAATTGCGAGCCTGGTGCTGCTTTGATAAAAGCTTTCCCGTGAGGGAGGGCTTTTTTGATTTACTTTTGGCGCTGAAAATGTTAGAATATAGTGGCGTGGGTGCAATGAAATGAAGAATATTTTTATGACAATTGCATACGATGGGACCGACTTTCACGGCTGGCAGCGTCAGCCCGGAGAGCGCACCGTACAGGGCGAGCTGGAGCGCGTCCTCTCCGAGGTCTGCGGCGAGCCCATCACCATCGACGGCACGAGCCGCACAGATGCGGGAGTGCACGCCTACGGCCAGTGCGCCACCTTTCAGGGTGAGTTCGCGATTCCCGCAGACCGCATCAAAATTGCAGCAAACAATTACCTTGCGGGCAGTAAAAACCGGGAGACGGGCGACATCCGAATAACGGACATAAAGGAAGTGCCAATCGGCTTTCACGCGAGGTTCGACGCAAAGGGCAAGGAATATCTCTACAGGATTTCCGTCAGTCCCGAGCCTGATGTTTTCCGCAAAAACTATACTTACCAGATAAAGACGCCGCTTGACGCGGACGCCATGCGGGCGGCGGCGGAATATATCGCCGGAAAGCACGATTTTAAGTGCTTTCAGGCAAGCGGCGGCGAGGAAAAAGAGACCACCGTCAGGACGATTTACGCACTTACTATTATGAGTGAGGGCAAACCCGGAGAGAATACCTGCGAAAACGACGGCGTTACAAGCAGCGGCAAATCGGTGCAGAATCCACGCTGTCCGGTGCAGAATCCACGCTGTCCGGTGCAGACTCCGTAGAGGCCGGCGATATCACAATCGCTGTTTCCGGTGACGGATTCCTGTACAATATGGTGCGAATCATCGTGGGTACGCTCATCGAGGTCGGCCTCGGTAAACGGACGCCGGAGAGCGTAAAGGACACAATTGAAAGCCTTGACCGCACAAGGGCGGGCTTTACGGCGCCGGCACACGGACTGTACTTAAACAAGGTGTTCTACGACGAAAACGATGGAAACGTTGAGAAATAGGCAGCAAACGTATATTGCAAATAGACGATACAAACACGATACATAAACGATAACACAGACGATAAAGGAGGATATTATGGCAGAAAGACCCAGCTGGGACGAATATTTCATGGAGATGGCACAGCTTACCGCAAAGAGATCGACCTGTATGCGCAGGAACGTCGGCGCCATCATTGTAAAGGACAGACACATCGTTGCCACGGGCTACAACGGAGCGCCTCGCGGCATAAAGCATTGTGCTGAGCGCGGCGGATGCATGCGCGAAAAGCTGGGTGTGCCCAGCGGCGAGCGCCACGAGCTTTGCATGGCACTCCACGCAGAGCAGAATGCTATCATCCAGGCGGCAACCTTGGGCGTAAGCATTGAGGATGCCACGATTTATGTGACCCATCAGCCTTGCGTAATCTGCGCAAAGATGATAATCAACGCAGGCATAAAGCGCATTGTGGTAAAGGAGGGCTACCCTGACAAGCTCGCGGTAGACATCCTCGACGAGGCAGGATTAAAGGTCGTGATGATAGATGAACATTCCGCATTCAATGCGGACTAGATAAAGGAAAGGGGTTGGGACCTGTCTCTAAACTTCCCAAAAGGCTAATTTGGGGACTGTCCCTAAAATTGCAAAATGGAATTTTACGGAAGCTTCCTGTCGGTGTTTCTGACAGGACTCATACTGGCGCTGATTTTCACACCGGTTGCAATCCGGCTTGCTCCGAAAATCGGTGCGGTCGACATACCAAAGGATAATCGGCGCATGCACACAAAGCCGATGCCGAGATTTGGCGGTATGGCTATTTTCATCGGGACAATAGGTTCGCTTTTCGTGACAATGTCCTTTGCTTATCCAATGCTGCAAAGGTATCTCGCAGAAAGAGGCCTGTACCAATGGTTTGCCCAGCCCGATGACAAGATTTGGGCGCTGATAGTCGGAGGCATTTTAATCTACGCCCTCGGTGTAATCGATGATCTTAAAAATCTGCCGGCAAAGGTGAAATTCCTCGGCCAGATAATCTGCGCATCGATAGTATGGGCAATGGGAATCAGAATCAGCTTTATCTCGTTCTGGTTCATCAGCGACCATGTCTTTTTCGGAAACGCGATGTCTTATATCATCACGGTTCTTTGGATTGTTGGCATCACAAATACGGTAAACTTAACAGACGGCCTCGACGGCCTTGCGGCGGGCGTTTCGTCCATCGCTTCGCTGTGCCTGGCTTATACGGCATATATACACGGCTCGTACCTTGCGGCGCTCGCGTTCCTCGCAATCACGGGCGGAGCGCTTGGCTTTCTGCGCTACAATTTCCACCCGGCAAAGATATTTATGGGTGACGGCGGGTCGCTCTTCCTCGGCTTCATGCTGGCGAGCACTTCCGTCATAGGTGCGGCAAAGTCGGCGACGGTCATCGCGATGATTGCGCCGGTGCTCGTGCTGGGCGTGCCTATTTTCGACACGAGCTTCGCCATCCTGCGCCGCGTTGCAAACCACAGACCGATCATGGAGGCCGACAAGGGTCACCTGCATCACAGACTGATGGCGGCCGGCCTCGGACAGAGGCGCAGCGTGCTTATGCTCTACGGCGTGGCGGCGGTGATGGGTATCGCTTCCGTGCTGTATTCGCGCGACCTCTACGTGGAAACCGGCGGACTGCTTCTTGTGGCCTGCATGTACATCTACATCTTCCTGACCGACGCAAGCTCGGGCAGACTGTCGCTTAAGGGCGTCAACGTCAAAGAAATCGAAAAGCAGGAGGCTCGCGAAAAGGCCCACAATACAGAACAACCAAACAAAGGAGTATAGACACAATGAAAGTAATGACGGTGTTCGGGACACGCCCCGAAGCCATAAAAATGGCGCCGCTTGTAAAGGCGATGAACGCAGACCCGGAAATCGAATCGATCCTCTGCGTGACGGCGCAGCACAGGGAAATGCTCGACCAGGTACTCGATCTTTTCGAGCTGACTCCGGACTATGACCTAAACATAATGAAGCCAAACCAGACCATCAATATGATTACCGCAAACGTAATCATGGGGCTCGAGGAAATCCTCAAGAAAGAGCAGCCTGACATGGTGCTGGTGCACGGCGACACCACAACCACCTTCGCCACCGCGCTGGCGGCGTTCTACAACCAGACAAAGGTGGGCCACGTGGAAGCGGGACTTCGCACATACGACAAGTATTCACCTTACCCGGAAGAGATGAACAGAGTGATGACCGGCCATATCGCCGACCTCCACTTCGCGCCGACCGAGCGCAATCGCCGGAACCTCCTTAAGGAAGGCATTGACGAAAAGAACATCTACATCACCGGCAACACCGTAATCGACGCACTGCTCGATGTGACGGGCAAGCCTTACGAGTTTGAGGATGAGACCTTAAAGGCACTCGACTTTGAGGGCAAGCGCGTGATTGCCGTTACGTGCCACCGCAGGGAAAACCTCGGCGAAAACATGGAGCACATCTTCGGCGCAATACGCCGTATCGCTGACGAGTTTGACGATGTTGAAATTGTGTATCCGGTGCACTTAAATCCAAAGGTGCGCGAGATTGCGGGCCGCATCCTTTCGGGCGCGGACAATGTGCATCTGATTGAGCCGCTTACCTACCAGCCGTTCTCGAACCTGATGGCAAAGAGCTACCTGATCGTAACCGATTCGGGCGGCATTCAGGAAGAGGCGCCGGCTCTCGGAAAGCCTGTGCTTGTCGTAAGAAAGGAAACCGAACGTCCGGAGGCCGTAGAGGCCGGGACGGTCAAGCTTGCGGGCGTAGAAGAGGAGACCATCTACGGAATGATGAAGACTCTGCTCACAGACCCCGCTGCTTACAAGGAAATGGAGCATGCGGCAAATCCTTACGGCGACGGACATGCGGTGGAGCGCATAGTTAAAATATTAAAGGAAAGATTATAAAACCACAGAAATGTACTAATTTGCGGTCTTATAGCAAATTAACAGAAAGTTCAAGCGGATGTCGGCACGCGCCAATGTCCGCTTTTTCAGTTTTTTGTATAAGTATTTCTTAAAATATTGCAAAAATTGTATTTTTGGAGTATTATATTGTTGTATATTGGGCAACTTTGGAGGTTTAAATTGATTTATGTTATCAGTGCGGCCGTTGGCGCAGCATATGGTGTGCTGTGCGGGCTGCTCAAATATATTCTTCTATGGAGGAAAATGCTTACGGCGGGTGATGATGTATACTTCAAGAACTCACAGGTAATGACCAGAATGATCGCAAGTTACATTATCAACGCCATTGTATTATTGATAGTTCTCTTGGTACGGCACCTTATAGAGCCGCTCTCCTTCGAGGCGACGGTCATTGCCGCAGCAATAGGACTTTCCCTAATCGGCAAGGTTTACTCCATTGGTAAGGTTTATTCGAAAGTGAAGGAATAAATACAGGCAGACAGAATAAAATAGGAGGCAATTAATGACGTCACTATTACATTCAATAGGCATAGAACATGTGAATGTCGTATGTTCAAGTGCTTTAATCACAATCATTTTAATCGTGATTGCCGTACTTGCGACCCGCAGGATGGAGCTCGTACCACACGGACTTCAGAATGTGGCGGAATGGGCAATCGGCGGACTACACGGTTTCTTTGACGGCGTAATGGGAGAGTATGCGAATAAAAAGTATTTCCCGATTGTGGGAACGCTCTTCATTTACATACTGCTTTCGAACTATTTCGGACTCCTGCCACTGTCGGGACACATGCCGCACATAGCGGCGCCGTCCTCGTCTATTAACCAGACGGCCGGCATGGCAATCGTCGTATTCTTTGCGGTGCAGATTATAGGTATCCACGAAAAGCGCTGCCGCAACCTCGAGAAAAAGGGCAAAAAGGGCATAGGACTTTCGTTCTTCGGCCATCTTTTCAAGCCGTTTGCGTTCCTGTTCCCGATCATGCTTCTCGAGCAGTTTGTGCGTCCGCTTTCGCTCACCCTGCGACTTTACGGTAACATCTTTGGTGAAGAGGCCGTAGTAAATGCGTTCTTCAATCTCATTCCTATCGGACTTCCGGTAGTAATGCAGTTTTTAAGTGTACTGATGGGTCTGGTTCAGGCTCTGGTATTCTCGCTCCTTACCGCGATTTATATCGGTGAGGTTTGCGAAGAGGAAGAATAAAAACCCCATAATTTTTTTACAAAACGAAAGGAGAACAAAATATGGAAGGTTTAGGTTTAATCGCTATAGCAGCAGCAATTGCAATTGGTCTTTCGACACTTGGCCCTGGAATCGGTCAGGGTATTGCAGCAAGCAAGGCACTCGAGGGCATGGCACGTCAGCCGGAAGCATCCGGTATGCTCCGTACAAACATGATTCTCGGTCTGGCATTCATGGAAGCCCTCACCATCTACGGACTTCTGATTGCTATCCTGCTCATAGGTAAAATGTAGGCAGACAGTTATGAACCTTACAAAAGGAGGTTATCACTATGGTTGAAGCATTGGGCATCAACTTAAAAGAATTGATATTCGCCATCATTAACTTCCTGATTCTGACCGGCACGCTTACATTCTTTCTCTACAAGCCGGTGCTGAATATGTTCGAGACGCGCTCAAACACCATCAAGGATACGCTTGACAACGCCGATGCGGTGAATGCCAGAGCGGATGCAAAGATGGAAGCTTATAACAAGCGCATCGCGGGCGTAGAGGCAGAGGCAAGAGAAATTGTCAAGAACTCAAAGCTCAAGGCAGAGGCTCAGGCGCAGACCATTATTGATGAAGCGCATGAAGAGGCTGCTAAAATCAAGGCAAAGGCCGAGGCAGACATCGAAAGAGAACGCCGGCAGGCTATGTCCGAGATGAAGGGGCAGATTGCGGTTCTCGCGGTTATGGCAGCGGAGAAAATCCTTGAAAAGGAAATTTCCGTTACCGGACAGGATGCAATTATTGATGGTATATTAGAACAGGCAGGTACTTCAGGATGGCAGAGTTAGCAGTTGCAATGACATATGGAGAAGCCTTGTTCGGGGCAGCGAAGGATTTAAACAAGGTCGATGAATTCGCAAAGGACTTAAAGGATTTGGAAAGTGTTTTTGAAAGTGAACCGGATTTTTACACATTTTTGTCCTCACCGAGCATTCCCGCAAAGGATAAAAAGCAGGTGATTCGCGAAGTTTTCGAAGGCAAAACAGAGACCGAGTTTATCAACTTCTTAAATGTCCTGATAGACAAGTGCAGAATAAATGCATATTCGCAGATAGTCAAGGTGTACGACGAGCTTGTCAGCAGAGCTGAGGGTTATTCGTACGGACGCATTGTGTCTGTAAATCCGCTTACTCCTCAGCAGCTTTCGAAATTCGAGGAGGAAACGGCCAAACTGCTGAATGTAAAGGTCCATCTCAAGAACGAGACCGACCCCGGCCTGATAGGCGGTGTGGTAATCTACATCGAAGGCAAGATTATCGACGCATCCGTCAGAAATCGTCTGCAGACACTTGCAGGCAGCTTAATGTAGCATGAGAGGAGGCAAAACTTATGAATTTACGACCTGAAGAAATCAGCGCCGTGATAAAGGAACAAATCAAGGGTTACAAAAATCAGCTTGAAGTTTCCGATTTCGGCACCGTAATACAGGTTGGTGATGGTATTGCCAGAATATACGGACTTGAAAACTGCATGGCCGGTGAGCTTTTAGAGTTCCCGGGCGAGGTTTACGGTATGGCCTTAAACCTTGAAGAGGACAACGTAGCCGCAGTTATCATGGGTTCGGACAGAGAAATCAAAGAAGGCGACATTGTTAAGCCGACAAAGAGAGTAGTAGAGGTACCGGTAGGTGCAGAGCTCATCGGTCGTGTAGTTAACGCCCTCGGCCAGCCTATCGACGGCAAAGGCCCTATAAAGGCAGAAGCACACCGTACAATTGAAAACCCGGCACCGGGCGTACTTCAGAGAAAGTCAGTATTCGAACCTTTACAGACAGGTATCAAGGCAATCGACTCCATTATACCTATCGGTAAGGGACAGCGTGAGCTGATCATCGGAGACAGGCAGACAGGTAAAACAGCTATCGCTATCGATACTATCATTAACCAAAAGGGAAAGGATGTTATCTGTATCTACGTAGCAATCGGTCAGAAGAAGTCCACAGTTGCACAGCTCGTGCAGACTCTTTCAGACCACGACGCTATGGATTACACCATCATCGTTTCCGCTACAGCATCTGATGTAGCACCGCTGCAGTACATCGCACCGTACGCAGGCTGCGCTATGGGTGAGCACTTCATGTATCAGGGCAAGCACGTCCTCATCATATATGACGATCTCTCAAAGCACGCCGTAGCTTATCGTGCAATGTCCCTGTTGCTCCGCAGACCGCCTGGGCGTGAAGCTTATCCGGGCGACGTATTCTATCTGCACAGCAGACTGCTCGAGAGAGCTGCAAAGCTTTCCGACGAGCTCGGCGGCGGTTCGCTTACGGCACTGCCTATCATCGAAACACAGGCAGGCGACGTATCGGCATACATTCCTACAAACGTAATTTCCATCACGGACGGACAGATCTTCCTGGAGACAGAGCTCTTCTTCTCCGGCCAGAGACCTGCGGTTAACGCCGGTATCTCCGTTTCCCGTGTAGGCGGTAACGCACAGATAAAGGCCATGAAGCAGGTAGCAAGCAAGGTAAAGCTCGACCTGGCACAGTACAGAGAGCTTGCATCCTTCTCGCAGTTCGGTTCGGACGTCGATGCCGATACAAAGGCAAGACTCGAGCACGGCGAAATCCTCATGGAAATATTAAAGCAGGATCAATACGAGCCGCTTGATGTAGCGGACCAGGTAATGATCATCTATGCCGCAACAAACAATTACCTTGCAGATGTCGGTGTCAGCGAGATAAAGGGATTCGAAAAGGAATTCTACGAGTTTGTAAACACGCATTATCCGAGCATCAAGAGAAACATCCACGATTCGGGCAAATTGGAGCCTGAAACCGAGGCGGATCTCAAGACAGCGCTCGAAGAATACAAAAAGGTCAGAGCACAGAGAGAAGATTTCGTATAGGGAGGAGTGAGTCCTTATGGCAAGCAATATGCAGGACATAAAGCGTCGCATAAAGAGTGTCACATCCACGGAACACATCACCAATGCGATGAAGCTCGTGTCCGCAGCCAAGCTTAGAAAAGCAAAGGCCACCTTTGAGAAGACAACCAAATATTTCCACTATATTACAGAGTCGATCGAAGAAATCTTTAACAGTACGACTGACGTACCCGAGAAATATCTGATCGGGAGCCGGGAAATAATCAATTCCTGCTATATCGTAATCACCAGTAACCGCGGACTTTGCGGCGCGTTCAATTCGAACGTCATAAAGGAAGCGGAGGCGCTTATCAAAAAAGACCATCACAAGCCAATCATCGTAGCCGTAGGCTCGAGAGGCAGGGACTATTTTGCAAAGCGCGGATACGAGATAGAGAGCGAATACCTGGCACCGCCTGAAAACATTTCCTTCCTCGAAACAAAGGAAATGACCAGGCCAATCCTCGAGATGTACGAATCGGGCAAAATAGACGAGGTTTACCTCATCTATACATCGTATGTAAATAATCTCGAGCAGGCAGTTAAAACCGAGAGGATACTGCCATTCGACATCGAAGACGATCCGGAAGTCATGAAGCTCGACAAGCAGGTTGAATACGAGCCTTCCGTAGAGGAGGTATTCAACTACCTTGTTCCTAAATATATCGAGATCAAGGTTTACGGATCTGTAGTAGAGTCGGCAACCTGCGAGCATGCCGCACGTCGTATGGCGATGGAAAACGCCACCGATAATGCGAGAGAAATGCTCGACAATCTGTCACTCTTCTACAACAGAGCGCGTCAGGCAGCCATTACCAACCAGATTATCGAGGTTGTTTCGGGCTCTGAGGCTCAGCAATAAGGAGGTGTAAGGTACTTTGAACAAAGGTATAATAAATCAGATAGTAGGACCTGTCGTTGACGTAAAGTTCAGTCCCGAAAATATGCCGGAGCTCTTAAATGCCATTACCATCGAGCACGAAGGCAAGACAATGGTAATCGAGGTGGCACAGCATATCGGAGATGATGTAGTTCGCTGCATCGCGCTGTCATCAACAGACGGTCTTACAAGAGGAATGGAGGCTGTAGATACCGGAGCACCGATTTCGGTTCCGGTAGGCCCTGAAGTCCTCGGCAGACTCTTTAACGTTATCGGTGAAACCATCGACAACAAGGGGCCTGTAGTAACAGAGACAAAGAGCTCCATCCACAGACCTGCTCCTGCATTTGAGGAACAGGATACAACATCGCAGATTTTCGAAACAGGTATCAAGGTTATCGACCTGATTGCACCTTACACCAGAGGTGGTAAGGTAGGTCTGTTCGGCGGTGCCGGCGTAGGAAAGACTGTACTTATTCAGGAGCTTATCAGTAATATCGCCAGAGAGCACGGCGGTATCTCCGTATTCGCGGGCGTAGGCGAGCGTACCCGTGAGGGTAACGACCTCTACTACGAAATGATTGAATCCGGAGTAATCGAAAAGACAGCCATGGTATTCGGTCAGATGAACGAACCACCGGGGGCACGTATGAGAGTAGCCCTCACAGGTCTTACTATGGCGGAATATTTCAGAGATGTAGCGGGACAGGACGTACTTCTGTTCATCGATAACATCTTCCGTTTCACACAGGCAGGCTCGGAGGTATCCGCTCTGCTCGGTCGTGTGCCTTCCGCAGTAGGTTACCAGCCGACGCTGGCTACTGAAATGGGCGCACTTCAGGAGCGTATCACTTCCACAAAGAAGGGCTCAATCACATCCGTTCAGGCTATTTACGTACCTGCGGACGACCTGACTGACCCTGCCCCTGCGACAACATTCGCCCACCTCGATGCGACTACCGTACTTAGCCGTGCCATCACAGAGCTCGGTATCTATCCGGCAGTTGACCCGCTGGAGTCCACTTCTCGTATCATGGACCCACACATTCTGGGCGAAGAGCACTACAACACAGCCAGAGGCGTGCAGGAAGTGCTCCAGAAGTACAAGGATCTCCAGGACATCATCGCCATCCTCGGTATGGACGAACTGTCCGATTCCGACAAGCTGGTTGTTGCACGTGCGCGTAAGATTCAAAGATTCCTGTCGCAGCCGTTCAGCGTAGCTGCACAGTTCACAGGCATGGAAGGTAAATACCTGCCGCTCAAGGAAACAGTAAGAGGCTTCAAGGAAATCCTCGAAGGCAAGCATGACCAGATTCCTGAGTCGATGTTCCTCTTCGCCGGCGGTATCGATGAAGTTGTAGAAAGGTATAATCAGGCAAATGGCTAAATTGATTAATCTTGAAGTAATCACACCATCCAAAAAGTTCTACGAGGGTCAGGTAAGAATGGTTATCTGTAACACCTTAACGGGCGAGGAGGGCTTTATGGCAAACCATGCGTGGGCCTGCAAGCTGCTCGCGGTCGGAGAGCTCTGGATTCAGGAAGAGGACGGCGGCGATTTCAAATGCGCGGCGGTTTCCGGTGGTTACATTGACGTCAAAGATCATATCATGATTTATACGGACGCTGCCGAGTGGTCGCAGGACATCGATATGGACAGAGCACTTTCCGTAAAGGAATCGGCTCAGGCCTTTCTCGATGCGGCGTATGCGGATGGCGCTCCGGAACAGGACAATGCCGATATCGAACGCGCAAAGATCGAGCTGGCCAAGTCTATCACTCGTATGAATGTAGCAAAAGGCGGTTCGAAGAGAAAACACAGCTAAATATTTTTACAAAATACCCTTACTATGTTATAATAGTGAGGGTTATTTATTGTTTCTAATAATTATTGTTCAAATTCATGCATTGATAATATTAGGAGGATACTATGTATAATCAGTTTGACTATGGTTTAGGTACAAACAAATCAGTTATCAGAGAGTTGTTTACTTACGGTCTCGAGCAGGCAAAGAAGGTTGGACCGGACAAGGTTTACGACTACAGCCTCGGTAATCCGAGCATTCCTGCACCTGCTATCGTAAACAAGACAGCTATTGATATTATAAATAACGAGGACCCATTAAAGGTTCACGGCTATTCCTCAGCACCGGGCTTTGACGATGTAAGAGAAAAGGTTGCAAAGAACCTCACAGAGAGAATGGGCATGACAATCAAGGGCAGCAATCTCTACTTCACTTGCGGTGCTGCACCGGGACTCGTTTCCATTTTCCATGCACTGCACGCTAACGATGACTGCAAGCTCCTTGCAATTGCACCGTTCTTCCCTGAATACAGACCTTTCGCAGAGGCTTCCGGACTCAAGTTCGATTTCGTAGAAGCAGATACAAAGGCTTTCCAGATCAACATGGCTGCACTCGAGGCAAAGCTCGACAAGAACACTCAGGCTGTTATCATCAACTCGCCTAACAATCCATCCGGCGTTGTATTCAGCGAGGACACATTAAAGCAGCTGGGCGAAATCCTTACAAAGAAATCAAAGGAATTCGGACATCCTATCTACCTCATCGCAGACGAACCGTACAGAGAGCTCGTTTACGGTGATGTTAAGGTACCTTGGGTTCCTAACTTCTACAAGAATACAATTGTAGCTTATTCCTGGTCAAAGTCCCTCTCACTTCCTGGCGAACGTATCGGTTATGTATGCGTTCCTGATTGCGTAGAGGACGGACAGGCTATCTTTGCAGCTATTACAGGTGCAGCAAGAGCTATCGGTCATGTATGCCCACCTACACTCATCCAGAGAGTAGTAGCAGAGTGCTGCAGCACAATGCCGGACCTTGCGGCATATGACGACAACAGACAGACACTCTTAAACGGACTCCTCAAGATCGGTTACGAGTGTGCAAAGCCTGACGGCGCATTCTATCTGTTTGTAAAGGCACCGGGCGGAGACGCTAACAAGTTCTCCGAGGCTTGCAAGAAATACAATCTGTTGGTTGTTCCTTCGGATTCCTTTGGCGTACCGGGATATTTCCGTCTGTGCTACTGCGTATCCAAGAAGACAATCGTAAATTCCATGGAAGCATTCGAAAAGGCATTCAATGAATTCAAGTAGAGAAGAATTGAATGAAAAGTGGCCCTACTGCTTTCAGCGGTAGGGCATTTGTTTAAAGCCTTCCTCCAGTAGGGTTTTGTTTAAGCCTCCCTAGTGGAGCATTTGTTTAAAGCCTTCCCATTGAGGGGAAGGTGGCACGTAGTGCCGGATGAGGTGGAGTATGAAATTCGAAATCGTTAAAAACAAAAAAGACGTCCCCATCGAGCAGGTTATGGCGCTTTTAAAGGAAAGCTACTGGGCAAACAGCCGTCCGCAGGAGGTCGTAGAGACATCGCTTGAGCATTCGGATGTTTACTATGCCATAAATTCCGACACCGGCGAAGCCATCGGCATGGGCAGAGTTTTGACCGACTACGCGACAAACTACTATCTCTCCGACTTTATCGTGGAAGAGACCTGTCGCGGCACAGGCATCGGCACGACGCTGATTCATCGCATTGTGAACGACGAATCCGTTGCGAAGCTGCGCGGCATCATACTGACCGAGCACCGGCATGCATCGCTTACTTGGGAAGGCTTCATTCCAAACACCGACCGCTGCATGGTGCGCGAAGCAGGTACTAACGAAAAGCCGCCGATGGATACGGATATTGAAAACTTCGAGGTTGTGCGCTTTTCAAAAGGTATACATTTTGAGGATGTCATGACGCTGATGAAGGAAAGCTACTGGGGTAACCAGCGCAGTGAAGAGACCGTGTATAACAGTATTGCAAACTCGGAATGCTTTTGCGCGGTGGCAAAGGATACCGGCATGCTAATCGGCATGGCGAGAGTTATCACCGACCACGCGGCAAATTACTATCTTTGCGACGTAATCGTCGATGAAGAGTACCGCCGTCACGGTGTGGGCAGGAATGTGATAAACGCCATCGTCACGGATCCCGAGCTCGGACCGCTGCGCGGCATACTGCTGACTCGTGATGCACACGGATTCTACGAGAAGTTCGGCTTTGTGCGCGAGCCTCGCAAGTGCATGGAAAGGCCTCGCGCAGATCAAAAGGCGGCAGAAGCGGCACAGCTTTTACATCGTAAATAAAAGATTAATTTGTATAATTGATATCACAACCTTGCGGCGCATTTCGCGCCGCAAGTTCTTTTTTAGGGCGAATCGATGCCCTTTTTTGATTATTTTAAAAAAGTACAGAATTCCTGTCACAAAAATAGGTGGTCAAAACGTTTTAAATATGAAGGGGGAAAGTAGACCTAATTGACAGTAGCTGTGAATGAAGTTATAATTTCATTGGTATTCGAGAAAATTCAGTAAAGTTTGAATGTTTTGTATTAAATTAAATACAAGGAGCGGAGTATTTGAAATTGTTAAAGAATGAAGAAAGAACGCAGATTATGGGCAATGACCCACATCTTTGGAAAAGCACAGAGGGGAAACGAGCTGTGTGGCTAATAAGGAGCATAGCCTTATATTACCTGGCATTGTTTATAATAAGCCTAGCATTGCCTTTTGGAGTAGACGAACAATTATATCTTTTTGCAGGAGAACCACCGTTTGTGTTTCCGGATTCAATAAGCGGTCTGTTCGGTACTACAAAAGCATTAGAAGATCTTTTACGTGGTTGCTATATAATAGGGGTTTGCTGCGCAACTTGTCATTTCTGTTCTATAATTTTTGCAAAAGCCGAAAAAGACTTTTCACGGATATTAAAGGCTGTGAGTACTGCTAATTTCAAATCGTTGGCTGTATTGAATACAGTGATGGTGTTATATTTATTATATGCTTCAGTTAGATACTACCCTATCTTATATACGCACGCAGAAAACGCTAATGGCGAAGCAATTGCTGCTGTGAACACTGCAGGCGAAGCAATAACCTACTTGAGTTGTGTTGCGATTCCACTCGTAATGCTTGCAGTAGCTGCTATAATCGCTGTGGTACTTGCTGTAAATGTGAAGTCACTATTCCCTCGATTGTCTGAGTCTGCGGCTATATTAGCACCGTCGAAGCGTTGAGAGCGATTTTGCACAGCAAATAGAACTCGAGGGTCGGCGGTTAAACTGCCGACCCTTGTTCGAAAACCAATACCTGTTGCCATATACTTGCAAAAAATTGTGAAAACTCGCAGCAAAATTGTTGAGCCAGGTTAATTGCTTTGTTATAATTTGAGAGTAGACCGAAAAGGGGAAATCAATTATGCAGAAGCCAAAGCTTTCACAAAAAGAAAACAAAAAAGTCGAAACTATCCTTGAATTATATGGGGATGGCATCTACCGAATAGCATTTTTTTATCTGAGGGATAATTTTTTGGCAAAGGATGCTGTGCAGGATGCGTTTGTCAAAA
>JAEEGU010000144.1 GCA_016280485.1 Bacillota bacterium
AAAAACACCTTGTCGATTACGTTGTAGGCATGTATGAGCTGTATCATGTGGAGGCGATCGAAAACGCCTTTGCCGACATGGACAGAAGACTGTCGGCATGACTTCGATCCCAATCTTTTGACCTCAAAGTCCAATTCCAATTCCGTGGAACCGCCGCGCTTGATTTCTGCGCGGCGGTTTTGTATAATGTATGCGTCTTAGGGCGCAAGCCCGAGGGCATGACATAGTCCAGGAACTGATAGGGAGCGTCAAGCTACTTCGTGTGAGCCGACCTCCCCCTCCACCCCTGAACGCAGCAATTAAGTTTGCATACCGCTGCAAAGCAGTCGTCTCTGGGAACGTGAGAAATTTCAAGATCGACGATACTTGGCAGGCAAGTGCATAGTGCACTTCCTCTCTTAGTATTTCGATCAAGGCAATCTCACGGCCTCCAGAGAGATACGAAGAGAGGATTTCTTTTTGTGTCAGATTGCGAGCGGCAAGACGAAAACAATGGAAAATTGGTACAAAGCTGTAGTACAAAACGGAAGGAGCCTATTATATGGCAAATAATGCCGAAGAATTAGCTCAGGAATTGCTTTTCCCAATATTCGGATGCGCGTTGATGATCGTCTTATTTCTAAAGTTTCTTGAATGGATATTGAAGACGATCATATTGCCTCATGCAATTCCAATCTTGTGGACATTAGGAATGCTGTTAGCGCTGGGGATTATATGTTTTGTCTGTTTTAAGAGGGCAGGAAACAATCGAGAAGCATGCAAGTCTTTAATCCTTTCCGTTTGCTGTGCAGTGGCGTTTGGAGGTGTCGTGTATTTTGGATACGATGACAAATTGTTGTGGGCATGCAAGATTGTCGATTCAACGAGCTGGGTGATAGAGCATCCTGTAATCGCTGGTGTTTGTATTGTTGTTATGTTGATACTGGCAGTCACGATACCGATACCAGGGCTTGGCCCCGTGAGACGCAAAGCAAGGAAGTGAATTCATGCGGAATACAGCCAAAAAAGATAGTGACGGTGATAGAGGACACGCGCCCCACGTGACCGAGATCAACGTGCATAGACAAAGACACTTTTGCAAACGCTGCAAGGCGGTCGTCGAAGAGAATGGGAGAGTTTCAAGACGGGATACACATTGCAGAGGAAACGCATACGCGTTCATCTCTCTTCGTGTTTCTGGCAAGGCACTTCTCATAGCCTCTTTCGCGATACGAGGAGAAGCTTTCTTTGAAGAGCTTTTGTCGTGTCTGACCTCCGCGCGGCACACTGAACGAGGAAAGCCCAGTCCTTGTGAAGTGAAACGAAAAGAAGGGCAAACAAAGGAAAGCAGATAATGAAACTGCAAAAAACAGTCATGCAATCACTGCAAGACATGGTTGTCGAAATCGGCCATCAGCCAGCCTGCAAGTTTGTGGAAAGCATATCCACTAATGCTTGTGGCGGATGCTCGGGGGATTGCAAAGGCGCCGGTTGCCTTGACTAAAGCGTCGGCTAACTGACGACAAGGGCCCTGCCTCTTTGCAATAAGGAGGGGGGCCCTCATCTTGGAGTTTGCAGATGGAATTGACAAGAGTTACGTGCAACACCCCTATTGGTTGCAACAAGTGAACCAGGTGAAGGAGAATAGTATTGGAGGCGGGCATGGAAAGCCAGGAATTCTGTCCATAACTAACATGCCACATCAATGCGGAGAAAAGTGTATGACTAACAATATGCGCAAAAAACCAGTGCAGATCACGGTAACAGAAAAGTGCAACCTAAAGTGTATTTATTGCTATGAGCATGCAAAAGACTGTGGTTCATTGACCATTGATAAGGTGAAAAGCATACTTGTTCATGAGTTGGCGGATCCACGCTTTGACGAATTGGAAATTGATTTCCATGGTGGTGAACCGGCACTCGCGTTTGATGTCATCAAGCCTGTTTGTGAATGGCTTTGGTCCGAACCGCGAGAGAAACCATATTTGTGTTTCGCGTCAACCAACGGGACACTCATACAGGGAAGGATCAAAGAGTGGTTCCGCAAAAACGCCAAACGTTTTTGGCTTTCCCTTAGTCTTGACGGAACCCGCGAAATGCACAATTTCAACAGATCATCTTCTTATGACGCCATCGACATCGGCTTTTTCAGGGAGATGTGGCCTAAGCAAACCGTGAAGATGACAATATCCCCTCATACGCTGCCCAATGTCGCCGAAGGCATCAAGCATATACACTCCTGGGGATTTGAACTTACAGCCAATCTTGCTCATGGAATGTCGTGGCCGTCTGACCTGATTGGCGTCTACCGTGATGAGCTGAATAAAGTGGCCGATTTCTATCTGTCAAATCCACAGCACAAGCCATGTCGCATAGTGAATTTCGATCTTAAGAAGATCGGCATGGAGTCCCTTCATCCAGAATTCAGAAAGTTGCGACGGAAATGGTGTGGATCCGGTGATCCCATGATCTGCTATGCCGTGAATGGCAATTCATATCCCTGCCAACTTTTCGCTCCCTCAAGCACTTCTGCCAATGTCGACAGCGTGGCAGAACGATGGGATTTTACAGACATCAAGAACTTCATTGATCCTAACTGCAAAGGATGTTGTCTGGATGGAGCCTGTCCCACATGTTATGGTATGAACTATTTTGAAAGCGGAACATTGCACACAAGGCCAAAAGACATGTGCCCGTTCCTTAAGTGCGAGGCGTTTGCAACATCTTACCTATATGGCATGATGTTGGCGAACAAGGCTCGCTATCCGATAGTGGCAGAATTATCGGACGCAGATAAACTTGGCTACGTTAGAGGGATTGAGATTGTCCAACGCGAATTAGCTGATGAGGTTATGGGATATTGATCACATTTCCGGTGCGGAAACCGGCGAAGCGGCGCGGCTTGCGGAGGTGTTTGGCGTTGAAGGCGCGGCAGAGCTGGACGAGGCGGCGTTTTCGTCCGACGGGCTGTCGGTCTCGCTTGTGCGCACTGACGAAGGGAAGGCCAAGGCGACGGTAACGACGGTTGGCGCGCCGGCGACCTACTTCCTGCGCGTGAAGGTGAGGTAAGGCAAGCAACAGACTTGACGCCCCCATGCAAATCTTACCTGCAAAGTAAGATTTGCATGGACGCTCACGCAGAGGGTATGCTACAATGCGCACTATGAAAGCTTATAGGAACAGAGAACTGGGCGATAAAATCCTCCAATGGGCGCGACAGTATCCCGTTGTGACGTTGACCGGCCCTCGGCAAAGCGGCAAGACCACCCTTGTCAAATCTCTTTTCCCAAAACACGCCTACGCCAATCTTGAGAATCCCGTTGAGCGCGACTACGCCGCAAGCGATCCCGTGGCGTTTCTCGGGCAATTCTCCGGCGGAGTGGTGATAGACGAAATCCAGAGAGTTCCGTCGCTACTTTCCTACATCCAGTGCATCGTGGACGAGAATCCAGAGGAACACGGGCGGTTCATATTGGCAGGAAGCCAGAATCTTCAGATAATGCGAGGGGTGTCTCAGTCGCTTGCCGGACGGACTGCGCTCGCTTCGCTTCTGCCATTCTCGCTAGCAGAAATCGGCGGCGGATCGGATGTCTGGGAAACCCTGTGGCGAGGTTTCTTCCCGCGGATCTTCCATGACAACCTCAATCCGACCGAGGCGCTTGCTTTCTACACCGCGACCTACCTTGAGCGCGACGTGCGCGAACTGGTGAAAGTCAAGGATCTTTCCAGGTTTTCGCGGTTTCTCCGTCTTTGTGCCGGGCGAACAGGCCAGTTGCTGAATGCGGCAAATCTGGCGGCCGACTGCGGAATCGCCGGGAAAACCGCGTTGGAATGGGTTTCCATCCTCGAGGCAAGCTATATCATCCGACGCCTTCCTCCGTGGTTCGCAAATGTCTCCAAGCGCCTTTCAAAGACGCCGAAGCTGTATTTCCTCGACACGGGGCTCGTGTGCTATCTGCTCGGGATAGACTCCCCTGGACAGCTTGCGAACCACCCTCTTCGAGGTGCCATATTCGAAACATTTGTGATGACGGAATTCTGGAAACACTACGCCAACTGCGGGGTGACTGACGGGCTGTTTCACTACAGGGATGGAGCGCAGCGGGAGATCGATCTTGTTGACGAATGCGGTTCAAGCAGATTGCTTGTGGAGATAAAGAGCGGACAGACGCCGAACGCGGAATGGGGCGAGACGCTTAAGCGCATCTCTGCGGCGCTTCCGGGCGAGTCTCGGCTTTGCGTCATCTATGGCGGCAGATCGTCGCAAATGCGATCCGGCGTTGAGTATGTCTCATGGTCACGCATTGGAGACGGACCGTTCTAATAGCCGTTCATTCTTTGCGAGCATGAATTGCTGTCCATGCGCGGCTTGCGAGGTCGAAGTTCCGGCAACGCTTCCATCTTTCCGCGTCGGATCTGCGGTACATGGACGAGAAGGGGATGGGAACGATCCGCAGCCATGCCGTCGCCTTCGTCCGCGACCGTCTCGCGCCGGCCCATCCGCCGAACGACGGCAGGTAGACTCCGATGCGGGGGCATCCGGTCTTCGTGGCGCAGCACGCCACCGCGACATGCTGCCGCGGCTGCATGGAGAAGTGGTGGAAGCTGCCGCGCGGAACGGCGATACCGCCAGACCGGCAGGACGGCATAGTGGACTTTCTGATGGAGTGGATCAGGCGGGATGCCCTGCTGATGAAGCCGGGCTCGTGAAGCCGGCGAACTTTTTTCAGAAATCTTTCGATCCCCCCTTGCGCAGGCGGGGGAGTTTTTGATATACTACGCACTCGTTCGCCCCGCAAGGGCGCGGACGTTGATCTTTGAAAACCGGAAGATTGGAAACTAAAGAGAATTACAACTCATATACGAGATTGCGCCGGCCGCGAGGCCGGCGAGCGAGGTGGCAACGAACCGCCAGGGCCTTCGGGCCTCGGGCGGGATCTTGCTAAGCGTATACGGGCGCACGACGGATGCCTTGGCATCGGCAGGCGAAGAAGGACGCAGAAGTCTGCGATAAGCCGCGGGGAGCTGACAACGAGCATTGATCCGCGGATTTCCGAATGGGGCAACCCAGTCAGGGTCATTCCTGACTACCTCCGGGTGAACAAAGATAGCCCGGAGGGGCTATACGTGGGGAAGTGAAACATCTCAGTACCCACAGGAGAAGAGATCAAACGAGATTGCGCAAGTAGTGGCGAGCGAAAGCGCAGGAGCCCAAACCGGGGAGCTTGCTTTCCGGGGTTGCGGGACCGGGACGTGGCACAGGGAAGGATAGGCGAAGCTTCTGGAAGGGAGCGCCACAGCGGGTGAAAGCCCCTTAGCCGAAATCCAGACCCGGCCTACCGGTATCCCAATTAGGGCGGAGCACGTGAAACTCCGCCTGAATCCGGGGGGACCACCCTCCAAGGCTGAATACTAGCCGATGACCGATAGTGAACAAGTACCGCGAGGGAAAGGCGAAAAGAACCGCTGTTAGCGGAGTGAAACAGACCTGAAATCGTGCGTCCACAAGCTATGGAAGCGTCCTTCGGGA
>JAEEGU010000145.1 GCA_016280485.1 Bacillota bacterium
TGTCGCTAATGTCAAAGCCGAGAGGCTTCACAAGATGCAGGGTGCTCCCCGTTGCGGCGCAGGTACGTGCTATGTTTCCCGTGTTTGGCGGGATTTCCGGATTCACAAAAACTATATGTAATGCCATTTCTCCTTTGCCTCCGTTTTATGCTCCTATCCCGTGCAGAATCACATTCAAAATTTCATCTTCGTTACACTCTTCGGTTGCAGAGGTGAGATAGGTTCCTACAAAGCCTGAGATGCATGTCGCCGTCATTTTCGGCGAAACAACTCTGAATACGCCTTCCTTTATTCCTGCCTCTACAATTTCCATAACCGCTTCGGACTGCATCCTAACGATTTCGAGAACGGCATTCATGATTTTCTCGGCATCCTCGTTACCGGCCTCTATGAATTGTGTCTTCATATCCTCAACATATCTGCCGTATTTGCCGATAAACTGCGCCTCGACCTCAATATATTTGCGAAGCTTGCCCTCCGCACCGGAAGCTGCCCCAATAGAATCTAAAATTTCACGATATTCCTTCGAAACACGGGTCTCAATCAAATACAGCAGGAGGCTCTCCTTGCTCTCGAAATATTCGTAAACCGTGCCTTTTCCGATACCGGCCTTCTTCGCAATGTCTATGATTTTGGTCGTGCTGTAGCCGTTTGAAAGGAACAGCTCAAAGGCCACATCTGCAATCGCATTTTTCTTTTCTGTTTTGCCCATTTTATTTTACCTGCCAATTACCTGCCAACTTATTTTCCGGCTGCGCCGCCGTCCTCGAGTGCCCAGTTTGCCTCGAGCTCCGCAATATGCTCTTCCTTTACCTGCTTCTTTAATCTGCGACGTTCCTTGCGATGCTCTATCATCGAGTAGATGACAGGAATCAGGAACAGCGTCACGAGTGTGGAAGCCGTAAGTCCGCCGATTACCGAGATACCCATAGGTGCCATCACTTCTCCGCCCTCGCCGATTCCGAGCGAAATCGGAATCATGCCGACGATGGTGGTTGTGGCTGACATAAGGATTGGCCTGAGTCTCAGCTTGCCTGCCTGCACCAATGCTCCGTCAAGTCCCATTTCGTCCTTGTAGTGATTTACAAACTCAACCAGCAGGATGGAGTTGTTTACTACAATTCCGACCAGCATGATAAGTCCGAGGAACGAAGTCAGGGACAGTGCCGTACCGGTCAGGAACAGCGCTAGGAACGCTCCCGTCATCGCAAACGGAACAGCCATCATAACGATGAATGCCATAAGCATCGATTCAAACTGTGCGGCAAGCAGGAGGAATACCAGTGCTATAGCCGCAAGCAGCGCCAGGAAGAGATCCCCAAACGCATCGAGCATCTCATCGTATGAACCGCCGCTTTCCATAAAATATCCGTCAGGGAAAGGATATTCCTCTACAGCGCGTACAACCTCAGGCGATCCCGAAAGGATGGTGCTGTTGCTTGTATCAACATTCAAAATCAGCGTTTTTACCTGATTTTCTCTGTATATGTAATTAGGTGCATTGTCGTATTTGAAGGTCGCAATCTGACCCACCGGCACATTCTGTCCGTAATTTCCGGCAATGACAACCTCTTTCATCTTGTCCACATCGTCCGCAGCATTTGTAAGCGAGAGCACAACATTAATCTGCTCGCCGTCTATATCAACGCGCGTAGCCGTCTTCCCGCCGATTGCGCCCGAAAGGCCGTTTGCCAGCTGATAAGCTGTAACTCCGTAGTAAGCCGCAGTGTTTCTGTCTATCAGAACCTGGACCTCCGGAGTACCCTCAGTCAGATCGAGGTCCGCATCGTTAACCTGGTCCATCTTGGAAAGCTGCACCTCGAGGTCCTGCCCGATTTCCTTTAACCTCTCAAGGTCGTTACCCTTGATCTTGAAAGAAAGGTCGTACGAGCCGAAGTATGATGACATCGAGTCGCTGTTTGCGGCCGTAACCTTTGCGTCCGTCATATAGCTGAAGTGCTCTTCAATCTGCTCCGCCATCTCGGTACAGCCGATGCTGCGTTTATTCGGAGGACAGAGCTTTACCGTAATAGACGAGTTCGAATTCATCGACATCATTGAGAGTCCGTCCGTGGTCATTGCCACATGCTCAGCCTCCGGCAAAGCCAGAATATATTCCTCGATTTCGGACATGATTTTGTCCTTGCTCTCGAGAGTTGCACCATGCGGCATTTCCACCGTAACGGATATCATGCTTTCATCCGAGTCAGGCATGATTTCAACGCCGACAGTTACTATCAGAGCCATAGACAGCACGAAGATTCCAAAGCACATCGCCACAAAGCGTTTCGGCTTTGCGAGTGCCTTTGGCAGAATCTCGCCGTAGCCTGCCTTTAAGTTTTCGATGAAGCTTGCGAATTTATTAAGTATGCGATATTTATAGCGCTTGTTACCGAATCTGATGTAGGTCGTATTCGTATTTCCACGCATCACGTTCGCAAAGAGCATCGGAACTATACCGACCGCCACGATGAGTGATGCGAGCAGCGCGATTATTATAGTCCAGCAGAAATCGCCGAATATCATTCCCGCAAGTCCGCTCGATGCCGCTATCGGCAGAAATACCATGATTGTGGTAAGCGTTGATGCCAGAATTGCCAGCATGATTTCCTTTGAACCGGCCTTTGCCGCTTCCTCAGGGGATGCGATTTCCTGTTTAAGCCTGAATATGTTTTCCAGAACTACAATAGAGTTGTCGACCAGCATGCCGACGCAGATTGCAAGCGCGCACAGCGTTACCATATTAAGCGTCATATTAAGTGCCCGCATGGTAGCAAGCGCCGCTAAAAGCGATGTCGGTATGGATATTCCGATAATAAGTGTCGCCCTGACATTTCGCAGGAATACAAACACCACGATAATTGCAAGGATTGCGCCGTAGATTGCGTTCACCGCCAGGCTGCCGATTGCCGCCTGTATGTATTCTGCCGAGTCATAGCCTACTACAAACGAGCATTCCGGATACTTTTCCTCAAGCTCTTTAAGGGCCTTGTTTATCGCCTTTGAAACATTTACTGTATTGGCATCGCTTGCCTTTGATATCATGATACCGATAGCGGTGTTTCCGTCTATGCGTGCTATGCCCTTTTGCTCAGCCGGCTGACGGCTGATTGTAGCAATATCACCCAGGCGCACTATGCTGTAATCCGAAATGCGCACAGGCATTTCACCAATTTCCTCGACACTGCCGAATTTACCGACCGTACGAACGATGATGTCTGAGTTTCCCTTTGAAACGGAGCCGTTTGGCAGATTAACATTCTCCGCTGCCATCATCTGTGCCAGTGTTGTAAGGCTCAGGCCGTAGCCGGACAGCTTTTCCTGTGAAACCTCGACCGCGATTTCTTCGTCAATGCCGCCGTTCACACTTACCGAAGCCACACCCTTTGCTCTCTCGATGCGAGGCACGATAGTGTCCTCGACCATGCCGTTTAGCTCAGCAAAGGTCTTGTCCTTTGCCGAAACGTAAATCTGCGCCTGAGGCATCAGGCTCATGTCGAGCTTCATGATGGTCGGCTTGGAGCATTCATCCGGCAGATAGTCTTCCACCAGCTCCAGCTTGTCGCGCATCGCCAGCGTGGCAAAGTTCATGTCCGTGTCATATTTGAACTCTATCATTACGATGGAGGTGCCCTCCATGCTGTAGGATATCATTGCGTTCAGGTTTTCAACCGACGCCATCGCCGACTCAATTGTCTCCGTCACAAGAGACTCCACCTCTTCAGGTGAGGTGTTGCTGTATGTGGTCATGACCATTGCGTACGGCAGGTCGAAATCAGGCATCAAATCCATCGGGATTTTGAAAAGCGCCATGAAGCCGAGCACTACCACGATGAGAAGAATCATCACCGTAGCAACCGGTCTTTTGATTGTCAGATTGGATATATTCATTATTTCTCTTTCCCCTTATTCAACGACCTTTACCCTTTCTCCGTCCTCGACAAAGCTCTGACCGGAGATGATGATACGGTCGCCCTCTTTTACACCGCTTTTGATTTCAACGATTTCACCATTGTCGATTCCCTGTTCCACAGGGCAGTAGGTGGCATTTCCCTCTTCATCCACCTTTACAAGCACCGTCACGCCGTTTTTCATCACAACCGCATCGCTTGGCACGCAGAGAACGTTCTTTGATTCCTCCGCATTCACGCGAATCTCAGCAAACTGACCGCTCATCAGCTCGCCCGCCGAGTTGTCAAGCTTTATCGTTACCGGATAAGTGAAGGTCCCGTAGGCCGGTGCCGGTGAGAGTGTGTCCACAACGCCGGTGTAAGCCTTATCCTTGCCGTCGACGTAGACTTCCACGCTGTCGCCCACGGAAAGAAGACCCGCGATGTATTCGGAAGCAGTGGTGCTTATCTCAAGCTCGTCGGTGTTTGCCACCGAGGCTGCCATGTTGCCCGCAGCCGCCATGTTGCCGACCGAGACATTAAGGCTTGTCACATAGCCGTCTATTGGCGAAGCCGGGCTAAAGTTCGAATACTGCTCCGAGGCGAGGTTGTAGCTCTCGCGTGCTGAGATGTAGCTTACGCGCGCGCTGTCGTAGTCCTGCTTTGAAACCGCACCCTCAGCATAGAGCTTTTCCATGTTGTTATAAGTATTTCGCGCCAGATCGTACGCCGCCTTTGCCTGGGAAACCGTGCCCGCAACCGTGCCCTTGTCGATTTCGAAAAGAACGGTGCCGGCCTTTACATAGTCGCCCACCTTGACGTTAACTCTCGTCACCTGACCGGAGGCCATAGGAATGATTGCCGCCTCTTTGGCTGCAGTGATGCGGCCCGACATAGGCGTAGCCTTGCCGATATCAGCATACTCTACCGTAGCTGTCTTTACTGAGGTGAGCTTTTCGTCCTCCTTGTCCGGCGAAATTTTACCGGCCGCGAAGCTGCCGATTCTGTAAATACACAGCACTCCGAGGAGCACTGCAATCAAAATGATTACTATTTTCGTCTTGCTCTTTTTCAAATTTCTATCCCCCTGTTATGATTTCTTCAAAAACTGACCCGCGGGTCAGTGTGTTTATTCTACTCTCTATATACCCTCCTGTCAATAGGATAAACAAAAAAACCGACCCTTCGGTCGGTAATATTTTTCAATATGTAAAGAGCCTTCGCCCTACATCGTGAATCTCTCCTTTGAGGACTTCATGTGAGCTGCCATTGCAATCGCCCCGGCATCCGCATCTCCCGCTTTGATTGCCTCGAAAATGGCACGGTGCTCCTCAAGCACCAGCGTAAGATAGCTCTTGGTATCAGCCGGAGTTTTCCTAATGTGGCGGAGATACAAAAGATAGGACGAAAGAGCCTGTTCTATCATTCTGTTGTGCGCCGCCCTGTAAATCAGCTCATGGAAAGCGGTGTTTATGCTGCGCATCTTTTCGAAGTCGTTCTTCATGGTGTAGAACTTCATAAACTCAAAGGTTTCCTCGAGCTTTTCAAGCTCCTCATCGGTAATGCGCGCAACCGCCCACCTGACAGCCTGCACCTCGTAGGTGCTGCGCAGCTCGTACATATCGGCTATATCCTGCTCGGTAAATCCAATCACAAAAGCACCGCGATTTGGTATGTTTTCAATGAGACCGTCCTTTTCGAGCTGAAGAAGCGCCGCCCTCACGGGAGTCCTGCTTACACCGTATTCGTCGCAAATGCGCTGCTCGGTCAGCTTTTCCTTCGGCCTGAGTTTGCCCGTCAGGATATCCTTTTGGAGAGCCGTGAACAGGTTTTCAGCCAGTGATTTGCTGTTTTTTTGGTTGTTTTCTTTGTCTGTCTGCAGTTTGTACATTAGAAGAATATCCCCAAAATAAAGTTATAGATGATTGCAACAAGCGGCGACAGAATGACGTCTGTGACGTTAAACACGATGAGCGCCAGCAGAATCCAAAAGCCGTTGTTATATACGAACCAGTAATATCTGGTGTTTCGCAGGTTGAAAATCTGCGTTAAGATGCCGAATCCGTCAAGCGGCGGAACCGGAATCAGGTTGAACACCAAAAGAACGATGTTGATCTGCACCGTATAGAGCAAAATCAGGCGCACAGTGTCGCCTATGCTTGTGAGCATGAAGCTTGACCCAAATGTAAAGGCCAGCTTTACGATTCCCATAAAGACTACCGCAAGCAGGAAGTTCATCGCTACGCCCGCAAGCGATACGAGAAGCTCGTCGCGACGAGGATGGCGGAAGTTTCTCGGATTGATCTGCACCGGCACACCCCAGCCAAAGCCCACAAGGGCGAGGCACGCAAGGCCTATCGGGTCGACGTGCGCCTTTGGATTGATGGTGAGCCTCCCCTGGTTTTTGGGCGTCGGGTCCCCGCACTTTACCGCAACCAAAGCATGGCCGTATTCGTGAAACGAAAGTGCGATGATTACTCCCGGCAGCATGCAGAGTGTGTTAAAGAACCAGTCCCCAAGACTTCCGTATCTGCCGTTCATTATTGATGTAACAAGCAGCAGCACTATTATAATGGGTAATGGTGATGCTAAATATCTTCTCATTATGTGTTTCCTTTTTCTGTGTCCTTTTTTTACAAAATATCCGAAATCAGTCTGGACATACTCTCTTTAAACTTTATGCGCAGCGGGCGCCTTTTGTATTCGCTGTATGTCAGTTCTCTGCAATAGGATATGTCGTTTTTGTATATAGCCTCGAGCTTTCCCGCAACATCGCCGTCATAGATAAAGGCATTTGTTTCAAAGTTCAGCCTGAAGCTCCTGATGTCAAAGTTTGTGGAGCCGACCGAAGCGACATCACCGTCCGCGACTATGGTCTTTGCGTGGATGAAGCCGTTTTCGTATATGAATACGCGGCCGCCGGATTTTAGCAGCTCGCCCGCATACCAGTATGTCGCCCAGTATACGAACGGGTGGTCCGGCTTGCACGGTATCATGAGCCGCACATCGACCCCCGACTGCGCCGCCATTTTCAGCGATTCGAGTATCGCCGCATCCGGCACGAAGTAAGGCGTCTGTATATACACATTTTTTGTCGAGGCCGTTATGATTTTCATAAAGCCCCTCTTTACCTCTTCACGAAGTGAGTCCGGGCCGCAGGATACTATCTGTACGCCAACCTCTCCGCCTCTTTTCGGGATTGCGTAGAGGGCCTCGCGTACCTCCTCCGTACCGGCACTTCCGCCGGCTGCGCGCCAATCGAGAAGGAAGCGCGCCTTGAGGTCGTTTACCGCACCTCCTATGATGCGAAGGTGCGTATCTCTCCAGTAGCCGAATCTCTTTTTCTTTCCGAGATACTCTTTTCCGACGTTCATTCCGCCGATGTATCCAATCTGCCCGTCAATGACGGTGATTTTGCGGTGATTTCGGTAATTGAGGCGTAAGTTTATGACTCTCAGCTTGTTCTTAAAGAAAAAGGCATATTCTCCGCCCGCCTCTTTGTATTTGCTGAGGGTGCTTTCCCAGATTCCGCGGCTTCCGACCGCATCAAGGAGGAGCTTTACATCAAGTCCCTGTGCCGCCTTTTGGGTAAGAACCTCAATCAGCCTTTTACCCTCAGGATCGTTTTTGAGGATAAAGAACTCAACGCAAATGCTGGATTTTGCATTATCTATGTCGCGGAGGAGCTCGCCAAACATGTGCCCTCCGTCGGTCATTATGTCGATTTTGTTGTCCTGCGTAAAGTACGACGTCCCGTAGACCTGGTTGAGCTTAATCAGGTCGCTCCAGCGTCTTGCCTCCGGGCGTGCAAACGTGAACTCACCGCTTTTCATCGCTTCCATCTGTTTGTCGAGAGAGTGCGTCATTACCTTGATTTCCTCGCGGGAAAGCTTGTATACGCGCTGTCGCGAAATGTTCTGTGAAAGCAACAGGTAAAGTGTAATGCCTACCACGGGGAAAATAAGTAGCACGAAAAGCCACATCAGCGTAGCCGATGGGTTTTTTCGCTCGAGGAAAACTACCGCAAAAATCATGATTACATCCAAAAAGAGTACCACGAAAAGCAGTGAGCTCAATCCTCCCCCTATTCCCGTTGCAAACAAATCTGCCATTTTCTAACCCCTATTCTTCAATAAGAATATCCTCTTCTCCTTCCGGTAGCATGTAACCGAAGCCCTGGTAAACCATCGCGATGGTGTGGCCGATGTCCTCGCCCGCGATATTATCTCCCTTTTGAGTGTAATGCAGGTTATCGTTTCTTAGCTCACCGGTAGCCGAGCTGAATGTATTGGTAATTCTGGTTGCCATCCAGATATCGTCATAGGCCTGCGCCAGACGTTCCTGCGCATCGTTAGGTCTAAAGAATCTCGGTACGATCTGGGAAATGAATCCGTAATCGCAGCCGTACTTTGGCGAACGCATGATTTCATGGAACTTCATGTAGCTGTACATATATCTTTCAGGAAGCGCCCAGTCATCGGATTCGCCCTGAATCCAAATATAGCTTCTGACGGTTTCCTCGAATCTGTCCTTCCACCAGTCAGTATCCAGTATGAACTGCAGATTGTCCCAAGTCTCCTTTGTGAATGCGTAGGAAACTCCGTCGTCCGGTTCAAATGTTTCTATCGGGTTACCGCTGATTCCGGTGTTTACAATCAAAACCTTTTCGCCGAGGTTATCGTAGAGGCTCTTTGCAATCGACGCATCGATATTGCCGCGCGCCTGAGAGCCGTCCTCGTTATTCATCGACTGGACGGAATATATTCCGTCGGTGATGTCGTACACATAAGCCGTACCTTTTTTCGTATTATCGCTGGTTTCAGGGTCCGCAAAATAGTAAGCGGCATTGCTCTGACCTGTCAGAATGTATATGCTGATTGGCGCCTTTACGGTTCTGGTGATTGTGAACTCCTTGCTCTCAACACCATTTGTTGCGGTGAGGGTAACAGGCTCGTCGCTCACACCTGTGATTATAATCTGACCGCTTAATGAAACCTTTGCAATTTCAGGATTTGACGACTCGTAAACCGCATTCGGAATGTCGCCCGCCCACTGGATGCGATCGTCGTACTGGAACTCCAGTCCGAGTGATTCATCCTTTATGAAGGTGATTGCGCGCTCCTCACTCCCGTAGCGCAGAGTGGCCGTTGCAACCTGTGCATCATCCGGGAAGAATGCCTGATAAACCTCTACATCCGGGTTCTCGCATATAATCTGCGGCACTCTCGGGCGTCCCGCCGGAATTATTACCGTATCGTCCTTTGAAATCTTGTAATTTTCATCGTCAAGCGTGAGCTTTACCTTTGAAAGCTCCGTCGCCGCACTCGCCGGCAGTCTCGGAATCACTACCTCTGCCGCAATCACTGCGAGGGCAATGATTATCACAATTACCGCTATGATTAAAAAGGGATTCTTTTTCGCCTTTTTTGTGTTTTCCATTTTCCAAACCTCGGTTCTTTTGTATTAGAAATTTGTGTTAGCCTCGGGCCGGCTCTCCGACCAGGCTGAATGTGTTTGAGCTTATTATTTTGACCGGAACTATCTGTCCTATGAGTTCCTTTGAACCTGCCAGATTCACCAGCTTAAAGCCGTCCGTCCTGCCGGAAAGTGTAACCTGACCGGGGCCGGGTCTGTCAAGTCCGTCGCCGCGTTCCCGCTTTGCTTCGCACTCGATAAGCACATCCACCGTCCTGCCGACATATTCGGCATTTCGGCGCGCGCTGCCCTCGTTTATCACATCAACGAGGCGGTTAAAGCGCTCGTGCTTTACAGTTTCCGGAATCTGATCCTCCATCTTTGCCGCAGGCGTACCCTTTCTCACCGAATAGAGGAAGGTGAAGGCTGAATCGTAGCCCACCTCTTCGCAAAGACTGAGCGTATCGTCAAACTCTGCTTCCGTTTCGCCCGGGAAGCCGACTATGATGTCGGTGGTTATGCATATGTCAGGCACTGCCGCGCGCAGGCGCTTCACAAGATCAAGGTAGCGCTCTCTGTCGTAGTGGCGGTTCATGCGCTTTAGAACCGTGCTGCTGCCCGACTGTACCGGCAGATGAATCTGGTGGCACAGATGCTTGCAGGTCCTGAATGCTTCGATTAGCTCGTCCGAAAGGTCCTTCGGGTGGGATGTCATAAAGCGGATTCTTTCGATTCCCGGCACTTTGTCGAGCATGCACAGAAGCTGTGCAAATGTGGTAGGTGTCGCTTTATCACCGCTTACCCCTTTATAAGAGTTTACGTTCTGACCGAGAAGCATGATTTCCTTTACGCCGTCCTTTGCAAGCTCCGTAACCTCACGCACGATGTCCTCAGGGCTACGGCTGCGCTCCCTGCCGCGCGTGTAAGGCACGATGCAGTAGGTGCAGAAATTGTTGCAGCCGTACATGATGTTCACATAGGATTTGTGCTTGTACAGGCGCTTTGCCGGAAGGCCCTCTACGATTTCGCCGCCCTCGGGCCAGACATCTATGATTTTCTTTTTCTCGCTCACGCAATTCTCTAAAAGCCGCGGAAAATCGTGGATGTTGTGCGTTCCGAAAATCAGATCGACCCATGGGTATTTGCCCTTGATTGTATCTATGATGTGCTGTTGCTGCGGCATGCATCCGCAGACGCACATGATGAAGTTTTCGCCGTTTTCCTTGCGGTGTTTGAGCTGGCCGAGGGTACCGAAAAATCTCTTGTCGGCATTTTCCCTGATGGAGCAGGTGTTCATTATGACAATGCCCGCTTCCTTTCGTTCCTTTACCGGTTCATACCCCGCCTTAATAAGCATCCCCGCCATAATTTCCGAGTCGTGCTCGTTCATCTGACAGCCGAATGTTGTTATATGAAATGTCTTTTTGATCTCGTTTGACATGTATATTTCGAATCTTTCCTTTGGATTTTTAATTTACAGTACAATTCCGCCCGTCTTCAGATAACTGAGCGCACAATAGCATACTATCACAACCGCTATGAGTATAATAAGCCACAAAATCGCGCGTACCGGGCGCTTTGGAATCTGCAGAATGCTCGCGCAAAGCGCATACCCCGCAAGTGTACCGAGCCCGTTCATTATCACGTCGTCGACCTCCGCGAGTCTCCCGAAGAAGAGCTGGATTATTTCTATCACAAGGCTGAACATCATGCCGAAAATCAGTGCATAGTACCAGGTCCAGCCGTGCTTTGTTGCGGACTTTCCGCGTCCGCCGCCCCTGCGCCTGTAAAGCGCGAGCGGGAGAAGTAATCCAAACGGTACAAAGAGCAAAAAGTTAAGCACCATCGGCTGAAGCACGCCGTGGACAATCGGCACCGGATTGTACCTGAGCCCGGCGAGCCTAAAGTCCGCAAGCGAGAGTCCCAATATCCCCGTACGTGCAAACAGCGCACCCATGTAGATACAGAGAAGCCACTCCGCGATATATTTAAGCTTTAAATTTCTCCTCGACGGCACCGCCGCAAGGAGAGTTAAAAATATGATGATATAGACAAAGGTACCGAGTTTAGCACCACTAAGCGCTAGGTCTATATTGCTTTTTATATATGAAATGTAATAATCCATTTACGTCCCAGTTTCCGTTCCTGTCTGTTTTCCGCGTTTGCCGCATACAAAGTTATTATACTATATGCGTGCCTCTATTTCAATCAAAAAGCGGCTTAATAAAAAATCACCCGAAGGAATAATCCTTCGGGTGAAGTAAACTCACATTACTGTGCTTTTACTGATTGTTGTTTTCTGTCTCAGCCGGTGCTTCAGGAGTCTCAGCCGGTGCTGCTGCAGGAGCTATAGTTGCTGCCTTTTTCTTTCTGGAAATAAGTACTGCTACTACTATTACAGCTAAAACTGCAACGATGATTGCGATAATCGCACCGGATCCGCCACCGGAGCTTGCCTGAGGAAGCTCAAACTCAACGTGAACGTTTTCACCGTTCAGAGTCAGCAGATTCCAGGTGAGAGTCTTTCCGTCCTCGGAAACCTCTGTCGCATTGTTTTCGCCGGCAGGCTCAGGAAGTGTGAGTACAAACTGCATATAGCCGCCGTAAGGCTCAAAGTATTCAGCGATTTCGCCAACCTCTGAATCCTCTTCTTCATCAAATACAGTCCATTCGATTACATAGCTTGAACCGTTCTTTGTAATTACGAACTCGTTTTCGTCAATGCCTGTTGCGCCTGTTTCAGAGAAGATTTCTTCAAGAGGCTTGTTTTCGCCCTTGATGATGTAGCCCTTGTATCCGTCCTGTTCATAGACCTCATAGGTAAAGCCATCCGCCTCGAGTTCAGCGATTTCTTCAGGTGAAAGCTCGAGCGATTGTTCCTCTTCGGCTACGTCCTCAGAGAGGTCTTCACCGAGATCTTCCGAAAAGTCTTCATCGGACCAGTCAAAGTCATCATCAGATGACCAGTCGGAATCATCACCAAGGTCAACGTCATCACCGAGGTCGAGGTCGTCCATCATGCTGTCCATATCTGTCATCATTGCATAGAGCATTGAAAAGTCAGCAGTTCCGTCCTCGTGGATGTCGAGATCGATGCTCGTTCTCATGCAGCCTGAAAATACAAATACCATCATGAGTACGAGCAAAACAGCTAATTTCTTTTTCATAAGTAATTCTCCTTGTAATAACGGTATACCACACGATACACCTTCAAATTATTGCGTACGCGTACATTATAAATACTCGCGCAATACATTACAATAAAAATGTGCTGTTTTTTTGTATTTTTTGTCCGATTTTATCAAAATTTCTCGATGTCTATGTCAGGTGGTGCATCGATTTCCTCGCCTACATAGTGCCCGTTCTTCTTTCGCTGCTTGACGCATTCTGTAAGCAGATACTCGATTTGCCCGTTTACCGAGCGGAAATCGTCCTCCGCCCACCTCGCAAGGTCTTTGAA
>JAEEGU010000146.1 GCA_016280485.1 Bacillota bacterium
GTATTTTTTCTCTTCAACTCTGCCTATCATATCGGTAGCATTCTTTCCAAATCTAATAAAAAATTCGAGTTTTGGAAAGTTTCCTCCTCGAATTTATTTTATACGTGGCCGCATTTAAAGTCAAGATTCTTTCCAAATGTCCTTAAAAAAATGAGTTTTGGAAAGAATGGCGCGCCAGTTCTTCGCAGATGTCGGATATGCGGAACGGTGAAGGTTTGTAGTATTGGCAAACGACTAAGATTTTCATATACAGCTTACTCTACCTATTCTCGTACATCTTTTCATAATACTCGCAGTATTCACCGCTAACTATACGTTCCCACCAAGTTTTATTATCAAGATACCACTTTATGGTCTTTTTAATGCCGTCGGCAAACTTTGTTTCCGGCTCCCAACCGAGCTCTGCCTTTATTTTTGCGGGGTCTATCGCGTAGCGCAAATCATGACCCTTTCTGTCTGTCACATAAGTAATCAGTTCCTCGCTCTTGCCAATCTCCCCAACAATCAGCTTCACTATATCGATATTTGCCATCTCGTTGTGCCCACCGATGTTGTAAATTTCACCGTCGCGACCACATTGCAATATCATATCTATCGCCTTGCAATGGTCCTCCACATATAGCCAGTCGCGAACATTGAGGCCCTGCCCATAAACCGGCAGCGGCTTGTTCGCCAGACAATTCGCTATCATCAGCGGGATCAATTTCTCCGGAAACTGATATGGGCCGTAGTTGTTCGAGCATCGCGAGATCGTCACAGGCAAATCGTAAGTCCTGTGATATGCCTGCACCAGCAAATCCGCCGATGCTTTCGATGCCGAGTACGGACTTGATGTATGTATCGGAGTGCTCTCCGTGAAGAACAAATCCGGCCTGTCGAGCGGCAAATCGCCGTAGACTTCATCAGTCGATACTTGGTGGAATCTCTTGATTCCGTACTTGCGGCATGCGTCAAGCAACACTTGCGTTCCGATTACATTTGTCTGCAAGAAGATTCCCGGGTCCTCTATGGAGCGATCCACATGACTTTCCGCCGCAAAGTTCACAACCACATCCGGTCTGAAATCCTCGAAGACCCGATACACGGCATCCCTATCGGCAATGTCGCACTTCACGAAGGAATAGCGCGGATTTTTTTCCGCTTCCTTGAGTGTCTCAAGATTCCCCGCGTATGTAAGCGCGTCCATACATAGAATGTCATAGTCGTGATGCTCTTGCATGTAATATATGAAATTTGAACCGATGAATCCGGCTCCACCTGTAACAATTAATTTCATGGATTTACTTTTCGCAACTCCTATTCTATCGATAAAATATAGTCGCCATAATCTGTATTTCTGTACTTTTCCGCGTTCTTATGAAGCTGCTCTTTGGTGATAAAGCCCTTCCTGTATGCGACCTCTTCAATGCACGCAATGTATAGTCCCTGCCTGGACTGTATCGCCTCCACATAATCGGAGGCCTGGAGAAGCGCTGTGCATGTTCCCGTATCGAGCCAAGCAAGGCCTCGGCCGAGAAGCTCCACTTTTAGTTTTCCGCGGCGCAGATATTCCTCGTTTATGCTGGTTATTTCTATTTCGCCACGCTTTGAAGGCTTCACGTTTTTCGCAATTTCCACCACATCGTTGTCGTAGAAATACAGCCCCGGAATTGCGTAGTTTGATTTCGGATTTTCAGGTTTCTCCTCCAAAGAAAGGACATTGCCGTCTTTATCGAATTCCACAACTCCGTAAGAACGAGGATCCTTCACATAGTATCCAAAGATGATTGCGCCCTCCTCCAAAGCTGCGCCCGCATCAAGGGAATGCTGGAAGCCCTGACCGTAGAATATATTGTCTCCTAATACCAATGCCACCTTGTCGTCGCCAATGAAGCCCTCGCCGACAATAAAAGCATCCGCCAGACCACGCGGTTGTTTCTGAATCATGTAAGTAATGTCAATTCCCAAGTCATGGCCATCTCCGAGCAAACGCTCAAACGGCTCAACATTCTCTGGGTTTGTTATTATTAGGATGTCACGTATTCCCGCCAACATCAAAACCGATAACGGATAGTAAATCATTGGTTTATCATATACCGGCAGCATCTGCTTTGATACTGCTTTCGTAATTGGGAAGAGGCGTGAACCGGTACCCCCGGCCAAAATTATGCCTTTCATTTGTTCTCCTTTACTTGATGTGAACTTTCTTTAATTTCCTTTTCGTATTCTGCGTAATCCCTGATATACTCCGTCCCGTCGTAATGTGTGCTTGCAAGTACCAAAAGGACCGAGTCCTCAGAGAAATCGTACATATCCTTCCAAACCATTGTCGGAAGATATATGCCGATATGCGGGCGGTCAAGTGAAAACACCTTTTCGCGGCCAAGCCCATCTTTTACCTTTACTTTGCTCGTACCCGCAACGTTAATAAGGACAAACTCCGAAAGCCGATTTGCATGCTGTCCGCGAACAACATCCGGATCCGAACCATATATGTAAAACGCGCGCTTTATTTCAAACGGAACATCTTGATTTCCCTCTACTACCACCAGATGTCCACGCTCATCACCCTTTTGAGGGAACTCGAGCATCTTCACTTTTTCGATGTTACTTGTGTGTTGCATCTTTGTTTTCTCCGTCTTTAAAAGTCCAGGTTTTTTGCAAGATAAAGTTTAGAGGCACCGTTATAAGCAAGCTCAAAACCGGTGCTATAAACTCGTTAATTCCCAAACACCTTACCCACATGAACAGCAAGGCTTCACTTAAGAACAGACATGTAAAGGCATACGATGCGTATGTTTTTAAGAGTGCCGAAAGAATGTTGCGCTCTGAATCGGTCTCTGCCTTGAAAACATATTTATTGTTCCAATAAAATGACCACGCCACGCTCAATATAAACATGATAAACTGAGCGACGTAGAAATCATGCTTCGGGAAAACGCCAAAGTAACGCAGTGCCTTCAACGATACCGCATAAATCAAATAACCGATTACCGTGTTGCTGAATCCGACTATCCCGAAACCGATAAATTGTTTCAATGTCTTCATATTAAAACTCATTAATTGCTTTTATAACATAGGATTGTTCTTCCTTGGTCATGCCGTTGTAAAGCGGAATTGAAAGGACACTTTTCGCGTACTTCTCTGTGATTGGGAGAGCGCCCTCCTTTAGTTCTAGGTATCCATATGCCTCAGAAAGATGTGGCGGTATAGGATAGTGTATTATCGTACCGATTCCCTTGCCTTCTAGGTATTCAGCCAATTCATCTCGGCTGTCTGATTTTATAACGAACTGGTGCCAGATGTGTGTCGCTCCTTCTCTAGTAATTGGGAGTTTTACTTTATCGTTTCTAATCTCATTCAAATACCTGTCGCAAAGCCGCTTCTTTTCGAGAGTCAACTCATCAAGGTGCTTTAACCGCACCCTAAGAAGCCCCGCCTGGATCTCGTCAAGCCGAGAGTTTGCACCAACCACTTTATTGTAATATCTTTTTTCTGAGCCGTAGTTTCTGAAAACTCGCACCGCATCAGCAAGCGCATCATCATCCGTTGTAATCGCTCCCGCATCACCGAATGCGCCAAGATTTTTTGACGGATAGAACGAGAAACATCCGATATCTCCAAATGTGCCGACTTGCTTTCCGTTCCACTCTGCCCCATGTGCCTGTGCACAATCTTCAACAAGCTTCAGGTTGTATTTCTTGCAAAGTTCAACAATCGGCTGCATATTCGATGCCTGGCCATACAAGTGTACCACTAAAATTGCTTTTGTTTTGTCAGTTATTTTCCCTTCTATCTTTGACGCATCAATGTTGAAATATTCATCCGGTTCCACGAAAACAGGTGTCGCCCCGTTGATAGTTATCCCCATCACGCTGGCAATATACGTGTTACCCTGGACGATTACTTCATCGCCTGCGCCTATTCCGAGAACTCTGAAAGCAATCCAAAGCGCGTCGAGCCCGCTTGCAAGCCCCACGCAGTGCTTTGTTCCGACATATGAAGCGAATTCCTCTTCAAAGCTTTTAACTTCGTTCCCCAGCACATACCAGCCTGATCTTAAGACTTGCAGTGCTTTTTCCTCGAACTCACTTTGATACTTTTGAAATCCGCGGTCAAGCCTATTTGGCATAATACGTTCCGCCATTAATCTTCTCCATTATCCTTCATCCATCTATCATATCCTATGCCATCCCAGGGTAGTCCCCTGCAGAAGGTGTATTTCCAAGGATAAACATGTTCTCCGTTTAGTTGATTTTTTATCTCTTTTGTCTCGCCATGTTCCCGAGCCGGATTTCCAAAAACAATCGTACTCGGTAAAACATCTTTTGTAACAACCGAACCTGCGCCAACCAAAGCTTCAGCACCAATCACTTTCCCCGGCAAAATTATTGACCCGGTTGCAACAACGGCAAATTCTTCAATTGTCACTCCTAACAAGGAATTTGACGGAGGATTTGGATCATTTGTTAGGACAACATACGGAAATAACATCGCATATTTTTTTATGGTACTTTTCATACCTATGTGAACATTGCTATGCATACTGACATAATCTTGTATCTCACAGTACCCTTGTATATCAGAAAGCGTTCCGATTCGGACATGTTCACCAATTTTCGAATACTCCCTAATCGTCACACGGTGACCCGTCTGCAGATAATCTCCAAGCCGATTTTCTCCGTAAATGATACTTTCGCTTCTAATCAGAGAGTTTTTCCCAATAATCAATGGGTGTCCTTTATTTGTTCTGTCCTCATAAAAATCAGCCAAATATTCTCCGAGAATGCACTGGGCACCTACTGTCGTATTTTCTCCGATTGTTACATTACTATGCACGATAGTGCCTATATCTATATAAACATTGTTTTCAACGGTTATATTGTCTTCAAGAACGCAACCCGCTTTAATAACGACATTCTCTCCTAATTTTACATTGTTTCCGATAACAACACTGTTATCAATATAGCTATTCACTTTAGCCCTCCTTCATCCCTATACATCACTTGAAGTCATCACTCTGCTCTTCGATAATATACGGAGGCCTGTTCCTAGATGCATCAAATGTGCGCCAAAGATATTCGCCTAAAATACCCAAAGCTAACATTGTTATACCAAAACTTAATAGGCTGAAAATAAACAATGTAGTATAGCCACTCACTGTAATTTTTCCATTTAGCTTTGCTATCAGGACTACAATTGCCCATACTATTCCTACTGCAAAAGAAAGTGAACCGACAACCTCAAGTATGCGAATAGGCAGCGCGGAAAAACTGTAAAGCGTATCTGAAACAAGGCGGATCTTTTTCCGTAAAGTCCACTTACTTTTACCTATTTTCCTTGCCTTTCTAGTGTAGTAAACCGTATCTGTTCTGAACCCACTCCACAATATCTGACCTGTAATAGCGCTGTTCTTTTCGTCCAGCTTTTCTATGACATCAATTACTTTGCGATCAAGAAGATAAATGTCAAATCCATTTTGAGGCATTGTTGGGAGGGATGTCTTTCTAACTAGCCAATAATACAAGTTTGCGAAGCAAACTTGGCTCTTCTTTTCTTCTCTGTCCTTCCGGCACGCAAGGACTACATTGTTTCCATTTTTCCAGCTTTCGACCATCTCAAGGATTAGTTCTGTCGGCTCTTGCAAATCTGCTGCTTTGATAACTGCGCAGTCCCCAGTCGCATTCGCTAACCCACAAAGACACGCCGCATGCGAGCCAAAATTCCTCGACAAGCTGATGATTTTCACATTAGAATCACTTTCCGCAAGCTCCTGCATAACTTTATAGCTATCATCGCCCGAACCGTCGTTTACCATCACGATTTCATAATCGTAATCGATTTTTTCTATAAATTTTTCTTTTATATCGGCATACAACGGGCGAAGATTTTCCTCATTATAATAAACCGGAATGATTATCGATACTTTCATCTCTGTCTCCATATAGTCCATTCTTCAGATTCGTTTACGAGCTCGTATTTACTTTGCAAATGATTACCGAGAGGCGTTTCGCTGAGCCATCTCTCATATCCGGCATAAAAATCTTCCACAAACTTCTTGCTCACGATAGCAACAGTAGGTCTGCAAGCTTCTATGCTCTCAAAATACTCTACTGCTCTTTCCGAATCCGGATAAACAACGTAAGGCCAATGAGAGACCTGCTTTGCCCCTGTACACATAAATCCATATGCTCTGAAGCCGTCCGCCAAAATGAACAGTTTGTCGTTTTCAGTTACATTCTCTTTTGTGATGTAACAGATTTCATCATACTTTTCTTTTGTTGCCTCTGTCACATACACGCCCCTTGCCGGTCCATCCGTAATATCTACCCTACTCCAAAATATGTTTGATGCTCCAAGTTCATTGTCCGGAACAAAGAAAATCATACAGAAACAAAACAGCCCCAAAAGCAAATATTCGAGAACTTTTGCGTGGCTTTTAATCGTGAGCGCATCGTCAGAAAGCAGTAGTATAAAGCCCATTATCCCTAAAACTCCACCATACGCGGCGATTGCCAGTCCGTTTGCAGTAGATAAAGCGATTACAAACATCAGACATATCGAAGGATACACAAATAAAAGCTTTATCTCCATATGATGCTTGATTTCACTGTGTGCGCGAAATACAGGCAGCAACAACACAAAGAACAGTACAAACGCATACCAAAATCTCGCAATGCCGGCAGTAGAAGGCCTTGCCGCAATAATTACAGCAAGAAATCCAATCTCTATAATGGCTACAATCAGGAAATACGAGTTTAGGAAACCGAGCTTTCCTTTGATTTTACTGAAGATGCGATATGCTATTTCGCCCACAATAAGGAGTATAATAAGCTCCGCACAGGTAACGAGCTTGTGGGAACTGTCCGCCGACTCGTAAGTGAAAGTATATTTGATCGTGCTTAAGAGGGCACCGAGCCCGCTTTCTGCTACAAGTCCTAAAACAAGTACTGCCGCACAAGCTATGCAAGTCAGCCAGAATGCGCTGATCTCACTTTTTTTATTAATCCCACACTTCGCAAAGAATACTGTAAGTGGGATTACCATCAATACCAATGTTGGGAAGCATATTACCGAAACGCAGAAAGAAATCGCCGAAAGGCAGACGTAGTGAATCTTTTGCGTTGCAATATACCTTATGATAAACAGTATAGCAAGGAACGATCCCCAGTAAAGAATTGATCTGTAGCAAATCGTGTACCAATAAAACGAGAACATAAATGACAGGAGTGATATCGCGATTGCCTGTCTGTTGCTCCAAAGAATTTTGATTGTAAAGTATGCATATACGGCTATTGCTAAATGAATAATCAGATATAGGTACCTGAAGTATAGAATAACACCCTCATAACTTCCAACTATGGAATGGAACACTTTCATAAACGGATATAATATGAGTCCTGCGAGTTGCAATATATCCCAACACTCGGATACGCTCTTTATTCCGTCCATCTTCACTTTGCCAAGATCGACGAGATAAGCCTCGTCATAATGAAGGCCCAGTCGAACCTTGAAAAACATGTAAAGAAACATAGCGGTAAGCAATGCCATATATATGATGTTTTCTCTACTTTTTGTGTGCATTTCCGGCTGAAATCTCCTTACTAAAATCCGAAATAATTTCAAACACACTCTCCGCCATTTTTTCCGAGTTGTATTCTTTACTTAGCAAATAATTAGCCTTTGCCATATCTTGGCGTTTCTCTTCGTTCTCTAAAAGTCTCTTTATTCGGTCCGCTAATGTATCAACATCATCAGATTCTATCAAATAACCATTAATCTCGTCTTTGATTAACTCCAACCCAGCCTTGCATTGGTCCGTTACTATAATAGGCAACGCAAAAGAAATAGCCTCAGTAACAGGAAACCCCCATACATCATAGCGAGTAGGGAATGCCAGCATATCAGCAGCTGTATAATATAATTTCAGTGTTTCCTTATTTGCAAGACCCGGAAAGTGTATATTGGTTGTGTCCATGTTCTTTAGTATTTCTTGACATTCCTCATTTGGATCTCCACCCAAAATATACAGACCCGCTTCGCCTTTCCTGAGATTTAAGTTACCAAATGCACGAAGCAAGACATCAAACCCTTTTCCTTGAACTTGCCGCCCTACCGAAAGAATTACTTTTTCTTCATTTATACCAAGTTCTTTTCTAATTGCTTCCCTTTCCTCTTTTGTAATCTGATGGTCCGGTTGGTCATTCTCCTTATAAGACGCAAATCTGAAAATCTTAGTTCTGGCGGGATCTGCATCATAATGCGCCAGATATTTAATGCTCTCCTTCCCGCCTGTCATCCACAGTGTTGCTTTCGAAATTAAGGAACTTTTCAGTTTGCGTTTATAGTTTCTCTCTTTCTCGAATATAAATCCTCCATCTGCGCTTATAATAAAGGGCACCTTGTGACGCGAAAGATAATTTATTGAGATTGGTGCCGTCGGTGTGAAATACTGCTCCACAATGATTGCATCATACTCTTTATTCTTTCTGAGTATCTCCAACACCCCGGGGCAAAATGCCATGTATCCGAACATGGGTATGCCGTGCAGGTATATCGTTTTATACGTTTCGGGATAAGCATTGTACGCATCCAAGACTTCTTTAGGCGTTTGTCTTTCTGCCACCACTGTCAGGTCACAAAGTTTTCCCAACGCATTGTAATAATTAATCCTTTGCGCCGACTGCCGGCACGTAAAAATCAAAACTTTCAGCATTACGCTTTCCTTTTACCTGCGAATTCTTTTACGATATAATAGATAATACAAAATACTGTTTGTTTTCAAAATGTGCGACATCACGCGAACCTTCACATCCGGAAAGCTTGCAAGGGTGTCCAGCATATCATCGGTTACGATTCTATCCACATATTCAATATAAGTCTCTCGCGATGCACTTTCGGCGATTACGCGGAGAAGCCCCAGCATCGTCCTATGGAACGCGAGCGTGTAGTAAGGTATAAGCTCGGTGTGCTTACTCTTAAGTCTTTCGATGGATTCGGTAAACTCTACAATAAAATTATCCCACGGCTCGCTTTTGCCGATGGTCATGAGCGAATTGCTGCGAACCAAATATTTGTAAGTATTCTTTCCCGTGAATCCCACTCTGTCGACTTCGGAGAACAGGCGCCACATAAACTCCACATCTTCGCCGTATCTTCTGAGCTTTTCATTAAATTCAAGTCCGGTCCGCTCGAGCAAGCTTTTTCTGATTATAAGTGAGCAGCAATGAACCGCCGGCTTTCTCTTTACAAAGCCGTCAAGAAACGTCTTCTTTTGAAAAATTTCGCCGTGTCCGTATGTCACGTCCTGCCCGTTTCGATTTGACTCTTTCGTATATTCAAATCCGGAGAACGCAACGTCTACATCACCTTCGTCCAAGGACTTTGCCAAATCCGCAATATGTGTCGGCGAAACTATATCATCTGAGTCGATAAAGCAGACATACTCTCCGCCGGCGATTTTTAGTCCTGCATTCCGCGCTCCCGGCAAGCCGCGATTCTCTTGACTGTGAACTCTATAATTTGCCCCTTTTTCGTTTAGTACGCTTGTTGCCAACTCAATAGAGTTGTCTGGCGAACCGTCATCTACCAAAACAATCTCGATATCCCGGTAGTCTTGATTACACAGAGAAACCATAGTTTCTCTTATATATTTTCCCGAATTATAGACCGGAACTATTATGCTAACTAGCTCTGCCATTAATAATAACCCTCGCTAAGATTTACTGTAGTCTTTATGGAAGAATTTTTTCATAAACAAAATAACTCTCTTCTTTATCCTTAATCTATTGTAGAAAAGTACATCCTTGTTTGTTATTCTGTCTATTTCTTCTTTGCTCTCCGTCGGTCTGGCATTGTCATCGAACTTCAGTCCTAATTTTTTCTCTAATCGCTCTTTCTCTTCTTTGCACCAATACCCACGATATACTATGAAACCATATCCGTATTTAACAACCTCAGGCTCATTCTCGTCAACTACAAAGAATCTGTCATTATTAAACATTCCTCTTGCGCTTCCGAGGCATTCATACTCCCAAGGATTTTCATTTTTCTTAATGTAGTTTAGCCACTTCTCGCGCCTCCACAGGCATACCTGTTGGCAGATTAATGTCCTGTAGTCGTATTCTCTTTCTCGGAAAGGGAAATAAGACATATCACTTGTTACTGCACCCGGAACAATGTGAATCATCCATATGCATGCCGCATTAGGGATGGTATCCATCATCTCTATGGCATGTTTAAGTTCTTTCACATTAACCTGTTCCTCTATGAGACATTCGTCTTCGATGCAGAGTATATACTCCTCTTCAATTTTTTCTACACAATTATGCAACCTATCACTCCAGGGTGTACCCTTCTCAGGATGAATAGGTATTACGTTAAACCTTGGATCGCTGTAATCAAGCGTCTCCGTGTTCAAATAGATTTTGTATTCGGGATTCCAAAATTTATAGAGGCAATCAAAGAAAAGCGGCCATAAATCATGGAATTTATCGCATGTGTTAAGCATTATCGCTACATTTCCCATTTATAAAAATCTCCTTTTGCTGAACTATTCCTTACATCCACCAACCGCACGGAAGCGCAACGAATGAATCGTAAAACTCTTGCACTCCAGGAAGCGTAGCTTTACTTCCGAAAACCGAGTAGATGTTGTTATTTATATGCACTCCTGATGCATAGAATCCATGTTTTCTAAACTTTTCTATGCACTCTCTTTTATTTTCCGCAAGTATGCCGAAAACCCAATAGTTCGGCTCCCCGTTTGGACTTTCAAGCACCTTATAATCCCCGTATTCCGAAAGAGCTTCTCGCCATTTCTTTGCATTTGCTCTCTGCTTTTTGAGGCGCGCATCTAAATCTGCAAACTGCTGGATCCCAATATATGCATTAACATTGCTGAGCGTTGCACTGTAGCCGTGAAAGGTTATATCACACTCCGGACTAATCTCGCCGAGCTCGTCTCTGAATGTATTCCTGTCAATTCCGCAGTCTCTTACAAGCACAGCCTTTTCATAGAGCTTTTCATCATTGAAAATTACAGCGCCGCCGTCAACAGTTGTCAGCATCCTGACTGGGTTAAAGGAAAAGACCGTCATGTCAGTGCCGCAGTTTCCTATTAGTTTTCCTTTGTATGTAGTTCCAAAGCACTCTATGCCATCATCTATAACCGGAATTCCAAACTCTTTTCCTATAGCATTTATCTCATCGATATAGCCCGGATAACCACAGAAATGGTTATGTATTACCGCCTTTGTCTTTGATGTTATGCTTTTCCTAACAGCATCCGGATTTAATGTTCCCGTTTTTGGATCAACATCCGCCCAAACTATTTTTAACCCTGCCGTGGCATATGGCTGCGTTGAAGCGAGACACGCCATAGGCGAAACAATTATTTCATCCCCATACTCAAGTCCGCAAGACGTAATCGCCACAGAAATTGCGGTATTAAACGTGCTCGTAGCGAGTATCATTTCATGCGAAAAATAGCCTTGCAGCTTATCTTCGAACTCTTTTGTATATTTTCCCGCCGCAAGCTGACCGGAATGTAAGATTGTATCTATTTCCGGCAATTCCGGAACATATGGTTTGTATAAAGGAATCATGCTGTAACCTCTTTACCAGCCTTTTTTAATCGTCTGCACTATTTTCTCGCGTGCTTCGCCGTCTACCCACCATCCACAAGGTATATGCACATAGCTTTCGCACCAATTGTCCATGTTCGGGAGAGCACACTTTGAATCCGCAAAAACGCTGTGTGTATCGCTTCTGTGGTGTAATGGCGAAGCCGCTATGCCGGCCTCTTCCATCATTTTGCAGAAGTCATCACGTCTTTCAACCTTCATTGTGTAAAGCCAATACGATGGCTCCGTATTCTTGTAATAAGGCACAAGCGTCACGCCATCGACGCCATATAATGCACCGTCATAGTATTTACCGTTTTCAATATGCCTTCCTATTACCTCTCCGATATGTCTCATCTGCACTGAGCCAATTATTCCGGTTAGGTTGTTTATCCCGTACTTGTACCCGGCGCGTGTCACATCGTTTTCCATGCGCGAAACCTTTTTATCAAGGCCAAACCAACGGAGTTTACGCACAGGCACAACATCATCCGGATTGTTAAATGCAATTGCACCACCGTCAACCGTTGTAAGATGTTTGATTGCTTGGAAGGAAAAACATGTGAACCGCGAATTTGAACCGACAAGTCTACCTGCATATTTTGCCCCAAACGCATGCGCAGCATCCTCTATCACCGGAATGCCGGTTTCTTTTGATATTTTATTAAATTCGTCCATATCGCAGACCATTCCCGCATAGTGAACGAGCATTATCGCCTTTGTTTTTTCGGTAATCTTTGACCTCACCGACGCAGGATCCAGCAATCCTGTCGCCGGATCAACATCCGCCCAAACCACTTTCGCGCCTGTTATGGCGATGGTGGTATTCGTCGGCTCCGAGGTCATAGGAGTGCTTATGACTTCATCGCCCGGACCTATGTTGAGCTGTAAAAGTGCAAGGTGTAGCGCTGCCGTTCCTGATTGCGTAGCCAAAACATTATCATTACCCAGAAACGCTCTGATGTCGTCCTCAAAGGCCCATGCAGCTTCGCCTTCGGCGATGTATCCGCTATAAAGGACCTTCTCAATTTCAGGCATTAATTCTTCTTTTGGTGATATATACGGTTTAACTAAAGGAATCATTTTTTCTTACCTCTTTCCTTTAATACGCTGAGTAGTGTCGGTATTGCAAAAGAAATGAATATCTTTGCAAGATTTGCCAAAACACCACCATATAGATATGGTCTCAGTGCCATAGGGATAAAGTTGGTTAAAGGGTAATAATATCTCGTGTTGCGACCAATAAAAGCGGCAATTGTACCCGGAACCGTTTTGTCGAGGCATCTGCTCAAAAAACAAACTCCGAGAATATTAAGCATAGCTTCAAAATAGCAAACCAATATATCCTCGCGTGTTGAACAACTACATGCACCAAATATACCGTATACATCAGTGATTCGGTATATAGACATTGCAAGCGCAAGCAACATAACAAACGCAATGAATAATTTTAGCTTGGCTTCTTTTGTTTCAAATACATTACGGTTATAGATTTTATAAAATCTGCCTATCGCATAGTATCCGAAGAAATACATCGCAAAGCTCACAAAGAACAGCATTTCGCTGTCAAACTTATGAATCAAAAATCCGGCCGCTACTATAACGCAGGTTGCAATAATCAATTTTTTATCGCTACCCTTGCTGAAAGCAGCATTAACTGCCAGGTATAATACTTTTATGATGAATAAAACCACGAAAAAATAGAGTGCCAGTGTGCCTCCGCCTTTTCCGATTATTGTATCATGCAAATTATCTAAGAGCACTTTCCTGTCAAAAGCGCTTTCGATGTAAAGTATCGCTGAAAAGATCAGTGAATAGACAACATAGGGTAAAAGCAATCTTTTTGCTGATTTCACCACGCTTTTCGAGGGTTTAGTTATACCGTAATCTGCAAATACCCCCGCTAAAAAGAAAAAGAGGGGCATATGGAATATAGAAATCCAATTTCTTATTATTTCAGGGACAATTGAAGGAGTATGCCCCATAATAACTAAGATTATGCCTATTCCTTTAGCAATATCAATTGTATCGTTCCTATAGGGTTTCATACTAAAAATCTCTGTTTACTGATATCTTTTCGATATTTTCCGGAATTGTTCTCAAAGGGTCATAAATCATAGCGTTGCAGTCACACAACTTTTCCTCTACTGCGATTTCTCTCGCCTCCACCTTTTCCCAACCTGCACGAATATAAAATCCCACTACTTTGTCGCGGCAAAACAGAATTCCGCACAACTTTTTTCTTTTCAGATAGGAATTTGTAACAGCCATCAAAACCGCGCCCATCCCCGAACCTTCTTTGGTAACTGATACGCATACATTACCGATGCCGAGCATTTTAATAGTTTTGCCACTTATCTTAACATCAACATTGACAATATTAAGATATGCCGCAAGCTCGCCGCCTTCTCGCAGAAGTACATGCTTATCATCTTGCTTTATATTTTCACGAAACCACCTCATGTGTTCGGCTTCGCTATATTTCCAATGTTGTTGTTTCAAACCATTTATTTCAACTATTTGTTGTTCAGAAAGGTCCTTAGTTTCCCTTATTTCAATCTCCAGTTTTTTCATAATTCCTTTTTACAACAGATTTCAGTATGTTGAGTTCCTCAACCTTCATAACTTTCAGTAGCACCAAATACGCACCTACCGCCACACAAACCGCTATTCCTAGATACACCATGCGTGGCATCCAAAGCGCTGCCATGAGCCCTCTGTGGCAGACAAACGAAAGCCCTACCGAAACAATCGATGCAAATGCAATCTTTCCTATCTTGCCCCATCCCGGCGCCACATCAATGTCGTGGAAGTGCCGCAAGCCTACATAAAGAAGCACCGAATTCACAACTGCCGCGCAGCTTGTCGCAAGTGCGAGACCACAATGTTGCATACTGCCGACCAACATAAGATTTACGACGATGTTTACCACTACGCTGACCAGTGCAAAATACATCGGTCTCCGAGTATCCTTTATCGCGTAATAAAAGTTTGTTACCAGCGTGTTCAACGCCATAAAGGTCATGCCCAAAGAGTAAAACCTATATGCGCCCTGGGTAAGCTCTGTCGCTACAGAATCAAAGGCCCCTCTTTCAAAGAAAATCTGCACGACTTCATTACTATATACCACCGCACCTGCCGAAAAAGGTAACGCTATGAGTATTGTAAGTGCCACACCTGCTTTTGAAATCGCCTCTACACTATCGCGATTTCCAAGCGCATTCTCTTGCGAAAGCTTTGGATATATTATGGTGCTTATTACCGTTGTAGATAGCGCCATAACGGTACCATTCAGCAAGTTTCCGTAGTTAAGTGCCGCTACACTCCCCTCTGCAAGTCCCGAAGCTAGGTATTTGTCCACAAACATATTTATCTGTGTGCCAAAATGCCCGACAAACACAGGGATTGCAAGTGGCATTATCAACATAAATGTTTCGCGGTTATTTTCGTTGCGAAGAGTGTATTTATACTCTTTCCTTTTCGCCAAAATATAGAAAAGGAAATATCTTACCACATACGCAATAAGCGCGCCGTAAGCGAGAAAATGGTGATCCGTATAGGCGCATATAACTATTGTCAGTATTATTATCGCGCTTTGGGTATATCCCACTATTACCTGCGGTATGAAGGAACCCTTATACTGTAGATATGCATCTAAAATTGCAGCAGTGGCCGAAAAAATTGTATATGCAAAAGTAACCTTCAGGTAATACGAAGTGAGCGCCGCAGTTTCCCCGGTAAATCCTTTTGCTAACAGAGCCGTTATCTGATTCGGAAACAGCAAGCCAACCACTGCAGAGATAGCAGAAGCCACAAAAAGTATATTTAGAACCTGACTTGTAAATCGATTTCCCTCGCCTTGTGAGCCCTGCTCCATTTTTTCCGAAAGAAGCGGCATGTATGCAGTTACTACCGCACCGAAAATGCCCATAAAGAGAATACTTGGAATCGACTGAGCCATCACATAGGCATCCACTATATAATTGGTTCCGTAGAATGCCGCCATGACAAGTTCGCGAGCAAATCCCAGCAATTTAGAAAGTGCCATCAGAACGGCCATAATTACAGCCGTTCTCGCCGCAGTCTGTACCGCCTTGCTTGGCAGATTGTTCTCACGTTCTATTCTTTCCACTCTCGCTCCCGCTTGTCTGTCTTAGTATTTTCTCCACACCATTTTATCCACAATACCGGTGTAGCTCTGGATTATTTTAACCACCTTTGTGGATACGTTTTCTTCTACATAATCGGGCACAAGGATGCCAAAATCCCCCGCCTCGTTCATTTTTACGGCAGTATCAACCGCCTGCAAAAGCTGTTTTTCGTCGATTCCCGCCAGCACAAAGCACGCCTTGTCGAGTGCCTCCGGACGCTCCGTGGAAGTCCTGATGCACACTGCAGGGAAAGGCTTTCCGATGCTCGTGAAGAACGAGCTTTCCTCAGGAAGCGTGCCGCTGTCCGAAACCACCGCAAACGCATTCATCTGCAAGGCATTGTAGTCGTGGAAGCCGAGAGGCTCATGCATCACCACGCGCTTGTCGAGCTTGAAGCCGCTCTCTTCGAGGCGCTTCTTTGAGCGCGGATGGCATGAATAGAGAATAGGCATGTCGTATTTCTCCGCCAGCTTGTTTATGGCGGTAAACAACGACAGGAAGTTCTTTTCCGTATCGATATTCTCCTCGCGATGCGCGGAGAGAAGGATATACTTTTTCTTTGTAAGCCCAAGCCTTTTGAGGACATCAGACTTTTCAATTGACGCAAGGTTTGCGTGAAGCACCTCAGCCATAGGAGATCCCGTTACGAATGTGCGCTCCTTTGGGAGTCCACATTCTGCGAGGTATCTGCGCGCATGCTCCGAATAAGCCATGTTCACATCGGAGATGATGTCCACGATGCGGCGGTTCGTTTCCTCCGGCAGGCACTCGTCCTTGCAACGGTTGCCCGCTTCCATGTGGAATACCGGAATATGCAGGCGTTTTGCAGGGATTGCTGAAAGGCAGGAATTTGTATCGCCGAGTACAAGAAGCGCGTCCGGCTTTATCTCAACCATCAGCTTGTAGGATTTATCTATGATGTTTCCAATCGTCGCTCCGAGGTCATCGCCCACAGCGTCCATATAGACCTCCGGATCTGCGAGCTTAAGGTCCTTAAAGAACACACCGTTCAGATTGTAGTCGTAGTTCTGTCCGGTATGCGCCAGTATGCAGTCGAAATACTCGCGGCATTTTTTTATACATGCGGAGAGGCGTATGATTTCCGGACGGGTTCCGACTATAATCAATAACTTTATTCTGCCGTCATTTTTGAATGCCATTTTATTTTTCCCTTTACTCATATAATCCCTCTAGTCTTTAACTAAATTAATACTGGCTAAATCTATTGCAATCACAATTGCATCGTCTATTTGCAATTAACGTTTTCTGCATACGTTTCCGGTCTTTTCGGATCAAAGCATTCGTTTGCCCACATAAAGACCACCAATTCTTTTGTTTCACTTAAGTTCTCAATGCAGTGAGCATATCCCGGTATCATATCTACGACCTGTATATGTTTGCCACTGACGCGATATTCCGATATCGGATATTCTTTTCCGTTTTCATCAGTTCCTATTTTCCGAAGACGTATAATTGCTTCACCACTCACAACCACAAATTTTTCATGCTTGCTATGATGCCAATGATTGCCCTTTACGATGCCGGGCTTTATTATGTTCACGCTGAATTGCCCCGCCGATTTCGAGCGAATAATCTCTGTAAAACTACCTCTCTCATCCTCGTTCATTCGCAAATCGTAAATAAACGATGAAACAGGCAGATAGCTGAGCCAAGCTGAATAAAGCTTGCTTTCGAGTTCGTTTGTCGCGTCCGGTACACCGAGGCTTTCCCTCATCGCCGAAAACGATTTTATAGTCTCCGCCAAATATCCGAGCGTGGTTTCATAATACACCGGCGCATAACAATACTTGCCATCACTCTTTGCGACCGGCTTTACTCCGTCGAAATCACATCTATGCGGATGGCTCGCCATTGCGCAGAGCATTTCGTTAATCAAATCGTCAATGTAGAGAACATCCATATCTACTGACGGGTCGTTAACTTGAATCGGCAGACCGTTTGCGATGTTGTGGCAAAATGTCGCAATCGCAGAATTGTAGTTCGGTCTGCACCACTTGCCGAAAAGGTTCGGGAAGCGATAGACATAAACTTCCGCGCCAGTGTCTTTGGCGTAGTCAAAGAAAAGTTCCTCGCCGGCAAGCTTGCTCTTGCCGTATTCCGAGCCCGCAAAGCGTCCTGAAAGGCTCGCCTGCATAGAACTTGAAAGCATTACAGGACATTTGTTCCCTGCCGTCTTTAAAGCATTAAGAAGGTCCGATGCAAAGCTGAAATTGCCGTCCATATACTCAGACGTTTCCTTCGGACGGTTCACTCCCGCGAGGTTAAAGACGAAATCCGCCTTTTTGCAGTATTTTGCAAGGTCACCTGCCGCCGAATCCACATCATAGAGATAAAGCTCGCCGATGTTAATCTCCGGATGTGTCCGGTCCTTGCCGTCTCTTATATTTTTCAGCGCTTCGGTGAGGTTTTTTCCGACAAACCCCTTGGCGCCTGTAATCAGCACATTCATTATTTCTTTTTCCAATCTTTAAGTGCATCTTTTACATAATCGGTCCCAAGCAGCTTTTCAACCGTTGCGTCCACGTCGAGTAGGCGTGTGTTGTGGCTTGTGTAAGCCTCGTCCGCCTGGGTGTGGACCTCGCCCTCCACAAAGAACTTGTCGTAGTTGAGGCTACGCCCATCGGCAGCCACTCTAAAGTAGGCGCCGAGGTCTTCGGAGCGCAGTCTTTCCTCGCGGGTAAGCAAAGTCTCGTAGAGCTTTTCGCCATGACGAGTGCCGATAACCTTAATCCCGGTGTCGCCAAAGAGCTGCTGCACTGCCTGCGCCAGCACACCGATCGTGGAAGCGTCTGACTTTTGCACGAAGAGGTCGCCGGGCCTGCCGTGCTCGAACGCGAACATCACGAGGTCAAGCGCTTCGTCGAGGTTCATCATGAACCGCGTCATTTCCGGGTCGGTGACCGTAATTGGGTTGTCCGCTTTTATTTGATCGATGAAAAGCGGGATGACCGAGCCGCGGCTGCACATTACGTTTCCGTAGCGTGTGCAGCAGATGACGGTGCGCTCGCCCGCAACTCGCGCATTTGCCATCGCCACTTTTTCCATCATGGCCTTTGAAATTCCCATCGCGTTTATCGGGTAAGCGGCTTTGTCGGTCGAGAGGCAGACTACCTTTTTTACGCCTGCATCGATTGCGGCGTGGATGACATTGTCAGTGCCCTCAACGTTGGTGCGAACAGCTTCCATAGGAAAGAACTCGCACGACGGCACCTGTTTGAGCGCCGCTGCGTGAAAGACGTAGTCAACGCCCGCCATTGCGTCGCGCACGGAGTCTTTGTTACGTACGTCGCCGATGTAGAATTTCACCTTGCCCGCGTGCTCCGGAAAGCGCACCTGCAGGTCATGGCGCATGTCATCCTGCTTCTTTTCATCGCGAGAAAAGATTCGGATTTCAGCGATGTCGCCTGTTAAAAAGTGTTTCAGGACCGTGGAGCCGAACGAGCCGGTTCCGCCTGTTATCATTAATGTTTTGTTTTTGAAATCTGTCATTTTTGCCTCTCGTATTTTTGATTGACGTTAATTGGGGTAAAAAGCACACAACTTAACATCTTATTATACCAAAAATCCCCCCGTTAGTAAACCAACAGAGGGATTATTTATCGTATTTCTCACTCATCCTTAACCTTCACATCAGGCAACAGCCCGATGAAACGTGCGAGGCAAACGATGTTCATGAATATGCCTATTACGGTCTCGATGTATGCGTACATGAACAGCGGGCTTTCCGCATACATTTCAAGACTTCCGGAGTTCATGAAGATTTCAAAGCTGTCAAGCACGGTTACAGTCACTCCGTCTATACCCAGAAACATATGAATCGCCTGAAAAACGACCACAAACTGCAGCACATACTCTACCATATTAAGCACAAGCATAAGCACTGTTCTGGTCGCCGATTTAATCACATACTCGGCAGGCTTTGCCTGATCGGCACCGCTTTGTGTACTCCCATGGAAGTATCCGTTCATCCTGTGAAAGAACAGAACATTAATCTGATACACCAGCATTTCGAAAACGCGGAGCATCGAATATATGCCGATTATCAGCGCAACCGCCCGGAAAGTGCTTGCTCGCAAAATGTGTGGCGCAACCGCTGCAAAAATCATATTGCCGGCAAGCCACAGCTCCGGGAAAACGTACTCCGAAGTGAAGGGTTTTACCCGCCCGTCATCTTTGTTTTTCCTGTGCTCAAAGAAGTAGCGATTTACTTTGCGCACGACATAAAACACCGAGATTCTCTCTAAAACATAGAATATCCAATATAATCCCGGCACTATAAAGCCGTCCTCTTTGCTAAATAAATGTCTTTTGTTTTCCATAATGACTATAATAATCCATCAATTCCCACCGTTTAAACCTATCATGAATACAAATCCTCCAATGTTATGCACTGCACATTTGGAATATCAGCAGTGTCAAACCATTTTGTGAAACCGCTTAAAGAAAACAGCAAGTACCCGGTAACATTATATTTCCCGGATATAAGCTTCGATCTTTGAACCAGTGTCTCGTATGTTTCTTTATCGATTTTCTCGTTCTTAAACTTGCATTCGCCCAAAACCGCCGTGTTATCAACTGCGGAAATGCCCACAACATCGATGTCTGCCGATTGATTGGATCGTTTACCGTCCGCATTAACAATCTGCTCAATGCCCCACCAGGTTCCTGTTTGTGTTATGAAATTTCCAAAGGCTCCGGTGACTCCTTTCTCCAATGTGTAGTATCTGCACATTTCTTCAAAAACGCTCGACATAAAAGAATGTAGCTGCGGCTTTACCACCTTTTCATAATAGAAATCGCCTTGCCCCATCTCTATCACGCTGACAGCTTTTGGGATAAATAGATACCAGAACTTAAACATGTGGTCCTTTAAGATATATTGTGTCTTCTTTTTATTCTTCTCGTCAGTAATGCACGCTCTTTTTTCTACAAGTCCCACACTAATCAGTTTCTCTAACGAATACAGCACTGTGGTTTCTTTTTCATGCACCTTTGTTGCTAAAAGGCTTACCGTATTTGCGCCTGAAGCCACCTGCTCAATTATATTGTTAACAAGCGTTGTGTCAGAGAATTCCTGTGTCAAAAGATTCTTGGTTTCGTCAAAAAGGTATCCGCCGGCATCAAAAAACAGCCTTTTTATATTATCATCGAGACTGGCATTCCTATCAAACAGCGACAAATATTTTGCCACACCTCCGGTTACACCGTAGCATATAGCCTTTTCTTCAGCGGAATAACCCGGGACAAACTCTGCCGAATTTCTATAATTAAACGGCTCAAGCTTAATCTGCGAGTCCCTCCTGCCAAACAAAGGACTTTTCTCGCTGAGCACCTTCTTTTCCATAAAGCTTAATGCCGAACCGCACAGTATCAGCATTATTTCTTTGTCAAGCCACTCCGTATCAATGTATTTCTGAAAAACAGACAAAAGTGCCTCGTCCTTTTCCGCCCAATATGGCAACTCGTCTATCACGACAACCAACTTTTTTCCTTCGTGCGAAAGCTTTCTCGTAATAGCATCCAGCACACTTTCCGGCGAAGCAAATTTTGCTTCGCTGTACGCAGGGTCAATCACATCCATCGCTTGCTTTGCAAACAGCTCCAAGTTTCGCTCCGCGCCAACCTTTGTGGCTGTATAAAATATTGCTTTTTTTCCCTTTATGAACTCTCTGAGCATAAACGACTTTCCAACTCTGCGACGTCCATACAGCACAATCATGCCAAAGCCCTTTTTTTCATATACTCTTTCCAGTACGCCAAGCTCTTTCTCTCTTCCTATGAACACTTCCTTTTACCCTCTTTCATTCAAATCGTTTTCATTCAGTTCGATTTTATTCAAATTGATTTTAATATATTTTAACACCATTTTTCTCCGAACGCAATAGACCTTTCAAGGAAACCGCAAAAACCCGCCGTGCAACTCGCATTAGCCGGAATATGTCTTCATATCTTTCCAATGTTCCACGAAGCCTTGTCCCATGTCGTTATTGGTTCTGCTTCTTAGTGATATAGACACCTATCAATTCTCACCGTTTTATGCTATCATTAAACAAGTTAAAAGATTACACCCCCGGAGGTACACACATGGAATTCAAACAAGCAGCAAAAACCCGCCGCAGCATTCGCAGATTCGAGGACAGGGAAATCCCTCGCGAAGTCTTCGAAGAAATCGTCGAATCCGCACGCTTTGCGCCCAGCTGGAAGA
>JAEEGU010000147.1 GCA_016280485.1 Bacillota bacterium
ATCTGTCGGGTCATTGTCGAGCGTGATGGTGTCGCCGACTCTGGCGTCCGAAACCTGCTTGATCGATGCGCAGATGTAGCCTACTTCGCCGGCGCGAAGCTCCTTCGCAGGCACAGGCCCCGGGCTGTAATAGCCGACCTCTGTGACCTCGTAGCGTGTCTTTGTGTTCATCATGCGAATAATGTCGCCCTTTTTCACGCGGCCGTCAAACAGGCGCGTATAGATGATGACGCCCTTGTAGGAGTCGTAGTAGGAGTCGAAAATCAGCGCCTTGAGCTTGCCGTTCACGTCGCCTGTCGGTGCAGGTACGTTTTTCACAACATCCTCGAGCACATCCTCGATGCCGATGCCTTCCTTCGCAGAAATAAGCGGTGCCTCGCTCGCATCTATGCCGATGATGTCCTCAACCTCAGCCTTGACTTCATCAGGACGTGCGCTGGCAAGGTCAATTTTGTTTAATACCGGCAGTATCTCGAGATTCTCGTCGAGTGCCAGGTAGACATTCGCGAGAGTCTGCGCTTCCACGCCCTGTGTGGAGTCTACGATAAGTATGGCTCCTTCGCAGGCCGCAAGGCTTCTTGAGACCTCGTAGGTGAAGTCCACATGGCCCGGTGTGTCGATGAGGTTGAAGATGTACTCCTCCCCGTCGCGCGCTTTGTAGACAAGGCGCGTGGTCTGAAGCTTTATCGTAATACCGCGCTCTCGCTCAAGATCCATATTGTCAAGGAACTGTTCCTTCATGTCGCGCTCCGCCACAAGCCCCGTCTTTTCGATGAGGCGGTCAGCCAGCGTCGACTTGCCGTGGTCGATGTGCGCTATGATGCTGAAGTTCCTGATATACTTTTGATAATCACTCATATATGTTAACCTTTCCTGTGCACAAAATTACATAATATATTGTAATAAAAAAAGCGCGAGATTTCAAATGAAATCTCGCAAAATCTCGTACTTGTAGCTATATTGCTGCAACGACTTGCAACGTGTCAAGTGACACAATCCTTTTTGCGTGTAGGGATTGACAAAATGATAAAAAGTGATAAAATTATTCAAAAGTGATAAAAAGTGATAAAAAGTAATAAAACGGTAAGGAGATGATAAAAAGTGATAAAAAATACAAATCCTTATACTCTTGTTTTTGGGAAAACGCCGGCTCAAAGCATTTCAAGATTTGCAGAAATGGAGGAGGTTCTAAGCACATTCGAAAATAATCCGCCGAATCAGCAAATATATATGATAGGTGGGATGCGAGGCAGCGGAAAAACTGTCTTTATGACGGAAATATCGCATGAACTACGTTCTCGCAAAGATTGGGAAACTATTGAATTAACCACATCCCAAGACATGCTTTCAGCACTGGCACAGGCGCTTTATAACGAAAATCGTTTCGTCAAAATCTTAAAACAGGGAGCCGGGCTGTCAGTAATTGGCTTCGGTGTTCAACTTAATGGCATCACGGAAATTTCCAATCCACAGATTGCTATAAAGGAAGCGTTATCAAAGATGAAAAAACAAGGGAAGAAGCTCCTTGTTTGTATTGATGAAGTCGTTTCTAACGATTATATGAAGGAATTTGCCGGCATTTTCCAAATACTGATAAGAGAAGATTTGCCTTTATTCTTGCTTATTACCGGGCTGTATGAAAACATAAGAGACTTAAGAGAAGAAAAAAACCTGACATTTTTGTACAGAGCACCGGAAATTCGCCTGAAACCTTTAAACCTTGGGGCAGTATCTGACAATTATGAGAAAAACCTTTCCGTAACGCATGATGCGGCTGCGAAAATGGCGGCATTGACGAAAGGCTACTCTTTTGCTTTCCAAGTGCTTGGATATTTTACGTTCAGGCATGAGGGGGATTATGAGGCTGCAATTCCTGAATACAGGCAATATCTTGAGGAATATGTTTATGAGAAAATATGGACAGAACTCTCGGGTGGCGACAAGAAACTTTTGCGAGCCATTGCGGCATCTAAAGAAGGAAAGACAAAAGAAGTACGAGAAATTTCAGGATTGAAAAACAATGAATATACGCCTTACCGTGACCGCTTGATTAAAAAAATGATAGTGAACGGTGACGAATACGGAACGCTTAAAATAACACTCCCGTTGTTCGATGAATTTGTGCTGCGTATGATGTAATGTGAAAGCTGCGGGCCCATTAAGGTGCTTGAAAAAAAGGTAAATTTCAATTAAAATATACACATGTTTGTTGTTTGGCGAAATCCAAACCGGAAAGGATTGTTATGAAACGAATCGGAATTTTACTGGCGCTTTTGCTGGCTTTGACTGCTGCACTTTCGGCATGCGGAACTGCTCCGGCTGATGATGCGGATACTGCTCCTGCAGGTCCTGTGTACTTAAATATGGCAACGGGCGGACCATCCGGCACTTATTACGGCTTTTCGGCAGCTGCCATGCAGGTTCTGAACAGGGAATTCGGTGACATTTTCAATATTTCGGTAGAGTCGACAAACGGCGCAAAGGCAAACATGCAGCTGATTGCATCGGGCCACGACCAGCTTGCAATCGTTCAGAACGATGTAATGACTTATGCATATAACGGCGAGGCCTTCTTTTCCGAAGATGGTCCGATTCAAAACTTTTACGCGGTTATGACCATATATCCTGAGCCTGTTCAGATTATCGCAAACAAAGATATAACCAAAATCGAACAGCTCAAGGGAAAGCGCGTATGCGTCGGTGACAAGGGCTCCGGCGGAGAATACAACGCAACTCAGATTCTTGCTTCCTACGGCATAGACGTGGATAGCGATCTTAAAAAGATAAATAAATCATTTGCCGATGCGACCGATTCGCTTAAAAGCGGCGAAATCGATGCAGCCGTTATCGTTGCAGGCATCCCGACATCTGCGGTTACAGAGCTCGCTTACATGCACGAGTTCAATATCCTGCCTGTGGATGAGGGCCATATTTCACTGCTTCAGAGCGTTTACCCTTTCTATACGGTAACTACCATCCCTGCGGGGACATACGAGGGACAGGATACCGATATAACCACGGTTTCGGTAATGGCAACATATATCGCATCAGACAGTGTTCCTGAGGATGTTGTATATAATTTTGTAAAGGGCATGTTTGAAAACAAGGACGCTATCACTGCTCTTAATCCAAACGGCAGCTTCATAGATCCGGAAACGGCAGTTTCGGGAATAAGCGTTCCGATTCATCCGGGTGCTCAGAGATATTTTGATGAGATTAACGCAGGCAAATAAAGAGGTGGATTTTGAATAATTTGGGACTGTATATTCATATCCCGTTTTGTGAAAGGAAGTGCAATTATTGCGGCTTCCTTTCATTTTCGGATATGGATGATGAAATAAAAACAAAATACATGAAGGCGCTTAGGAACGAGCTTATCTATAGGCTGGGCCTGCTGGGAATAGGCAGTGCCGCAAGGAAATTGCCCGGTAGCGAAAATAATAATGGACGTTGCCATGATGACAATCCATATATAATAGATACTGTTTTTATCGGCGGGGGAACGCCGTCCGTGCTTTCCGGGGCAGAAAATGCGCTTCTGGCCGACATTTTGTCAGAACAGGGGCGAAATGGAGTGCCGGCGGATAAATCTGCGGACACCTCATCCGGCACTAGCGTGCCACCTTCCCCTCAAGGGGAAGGCTTTTTGGAGAAAGCCGGCTATTTTGCTCAAGGGGAAAGCACTGAAATAACAATTGAGGCGAATCCGGGGACACTCACACGGGAAAAGCTCGAAGGCTATCGCAGGATGGGAATAAACAGACTGTCCATGGGCGTGCAGAGCTTTGACGATGAAATCTTAAAAAAGCTTGGGCGAATCCACAATGCGGAAATGGTTTACAATAACTTTTCGCTGGCGCGCGAGTGCGGGTTCAATAACATCAATTTGGATCTCATGTTCGGACTGCCCGGCCAGAGCATGGAAACATGGGAAAAAACACTAAACGAAGCTATTAATCTCGGAGCTGAACACATCTCTTTTTACAGCCTTCAGCTCGAAGAAAACACGCCATTTTTCAAGGATTTCGAGGCAGGAAGCCTGGAGCTTCCTAGCGACGAACTCGACCGTGAGATGTATCACAGAGCAATCGCAATATTGAAAGAAGCCGGGTATCATCACTACGAAATCAGCAATGCAGCTAAAATATCTGCAAATACCATAAAAAATTGTGATTTACAGAATATATATTACTGTAAACATAACTACAAATACTGGTCGATGGAAGAATACCTCGGCGTAGGACTTGGAGCCAGCTCATTCCTGGGTGGTGCGCGGTTTAAGAATACCGACGACCTTGCGGAATACATTGGAATTTGGGGAAATATTATTGATGCTACTGATGACTCAAAATGTGTTGATATAAGGAATATATCCGACAGCGGTTGTGCTATTCGATTTAGCGGAGCTCAGGAAAATAAAGGTAGAGTCCAAAATAATAATGCCGAAGAACCAGATTCAACAATGGAATTGATGAAAAAGGGTACTGTCGAGTGGCACGATAATAAATTCCACGATTTTGTGAGCGAATTTGTCTTCACAGGTTTACGTAAAACCGAGGGGATAGATTTAAATGAGTTCGAGGAAAGATACGGTGTAGGCTTTTTCGAATACTTCGAATCGCAAAAGGCCTACGTGGATTTCTGCATCCGGCAGGGGTACATGGACACCTCATCCGGCACTGACGTGCCACCTTCCCCTCGAGGGGAAGGCTTTTTGACAGGTGACCACCCGGATAGCCTTTTGGCAGGTGGACGCCTCCGGCTGACGGAAAAGGGCATAGACATCAGCAACTCAATCATGGCAGAGTTCGTATAAAATCAGGGTTTATGCCCCAAAACCCGATTTTTACTAAAAAGGGGCATAGACAGGCAAAACGAGGGAAAGGACAGGCGATGAGCGCTATGAGCGAAAAATACATAATGGCGCTGGATCAGGGAACGACCAGCTCCAGGTGCATATTATATGACAAGCACGGCAACATAAAGAGCCTTGCGCAAAAGGAGTTTACGCAGTATTATCCGCAGCCGGGCTGGGTAGAGCACGATCCGATGGAAATCTGGTCGACTCAAATCGGCGTTGCGCAGGAGGCATTGCTTAAAATAAATGCAACCTACGAAAATATTGAGGCGATAGGCATCACAAACCAGCGTGAAACAACAATCGTCTGGGACCGCAGCACCGGTACACCGATACACAACGCAATCGTTTGGCAGTGCCGCAGAACCGCCGAATACTGCGACGAGCTGGCGGCGGCAGGACATAAAGAGAAAATCCGTGAAAAGACGGGACTTCTTATAGATGCGTATTTTTCGGGCACGAAGCTCAAATGGATTTTAGACAACGTGCCGGGCGCACGCGAAAAGGCCGAAAGGGGCGAGCTCGCATTCGGAACTGTCGAAACGTGGCTCATCTGGAAGCTGACAGGCGGAAAGGTCCACATCACCGACTATTCGAACGCTTCCCGCACAATGCTTTTTAATATCCATAGCCTCGGATGGGACGATGAAATCCTTAACCTTCTTAACATTCCGCGCGAAATATTACCTACACCCGTTCCATCGAGCAAGGTCTACGGCGAATGCATCCCTACGCTCTTCGGAGGCCCTATTAAAATCTCCGGAGCCGCAGGCGACCAGCAGGCTGCGCTTTTCGGGCAGTGCTGCTTCGCAAAGGGCGACGCCAAGAATACCTACGGCACGGGCGGGTTCCTCCTCATGAATACCGGGGACAAGCCTGTCACCAGCAAAAACGGCCTTCTTACCACAATCGCATGGGGGCTTGACGGCAGGGTGGACTACGCGCTCGAGGGCTCGGTCTTCGTCGAGGGAGCCGCCATTCAGTGGTTAAGAGATGAACTTAAGATAATCGAAAACGCCCCGGCTTCAGAGGCACTTGCGGAAAGCGTGCCGGACACGGGCGGAGTCTATATGGTGCCGGCATTCGTGGGGCTTGGCGCTCCGTACTGGGACCCTTATGCGAGGGGGCTCATCTGCGGAATTACGCGAGGCACGGGCAGGGCCCACATCGTGAGAGCCACACTCGAGTCCATGGCTTATCAGATCTGCGACCTGGTGGGGGCCATGGAAAGTGACTTGGGTGCGAAGCTTTCAACCCTTCGCGTGGACGGCGGAGCCTCCGCAAACAACTTCCTGCTGCAGTTTCAGGCGGACATGCTTGGTGCAAGCGTGCAGCGGCCTGCGTGCATCGAAACCACGAGCCTCGGGGCCGCATACCTTGCGGGGCTTGCAACGGGCTACTGGAAGGACAAGGCGGACATCATTGAGAACTGGCAGGAAGACAGGGCGTTCGCACCAAAGGCAGACGAAAAGCGCCGCAAGGAGCTTCTCACAGGCTGGCACGATGCGGTGCGCCGCTGCCGGGGATTGTAGGGTTTGACACCTCATCCGGCACTAACGTGCCACCTTCCCCTCAAGGGGAAGGCTTACATTAATAAGAAGCGTCGGATTTACTCCGGCGCTTTTTGAAAAACAAAAAATATTTAAAAGAATTGTTGACATTGCTTGCAATGAGTGTTACATTATAAATGTAGTTAGCACTCATATATGGTGAGTGCTAACAAACTGCAGAGGCTGTAAAAGCTAGGCTGCACAAACCATAGATAAGGAGAGTGAGACAATGGATATCAGCGAAAGACAACTTCGGATATTACAGGCAATCATATCGGATTTCATCAGCACCGGCGAACCGGTCGGCTCAAGATCACTTTCCAAAAACCATGACATCAATGTCAGCCCGGCGACCATCAGAAACGAGATGAGCGATCTCGAGGAAATGGGATACCTCACACATCCTCATACATCGGCGGGTCGTGTACCGAGCGACAAGGCTTATCGCCTCTACGTCGACGGAATGATGCAGAAATACGAGCTCCCGGAGGAAGAAAAGAAAATCATCAGCGCGAGACTTTCCGACGACTTCAACGAGTTCGAAAAGACAATCAAAAAGGCGGCGAGCCTGCTTTCGGAAATCACGAACCTCACCTCGTTTGCCATCACACCGACTCAGAACGCAGATATGCTCAAATACATAAATGTGTTGCCGGTTGATGAGGAAACCGTGGTACTGATGATAGTATCGAGCAGCGGCCGCGTGACAAATACGGCGTTAAAGCTTAACTGCCCATACAATGAAGAAAACCTGGCTCTTCTTTCGAAGAACCTTACATACACCTTTAAGGGGAAAACAATCAGCGAGGCGCTGACAATCGATATCATCAATAACCTGCAGTCGGATATGCAGGCAATGAGCAAGCTGGCTGAAAACATCATGCCAAACTTTATGAAGACGCTCGAAAACATGCTCGATGTCAACCTCTATATGGACGGACTCACAAACATCTTCAACATTCCTGAGTTCAACGACATCGACAGGGCAAAGACGTTCCTCGAGATGCTCAACAACAAAGAGGACCTCACAAAGGTTCTCGTAAGCCGCGAAAACGGTACAATCATTACAATAGGTAACGAAAACTCAAAGGACATTATGCCTGATTGCAGTATGATTACCGCCACCTACGAAATTGACGGCAAGCTCATCGGAAAAATCGGCGTAATCGGTCCTACAAGAATGAAATACGACGAGGTCACTTCCGTAATTGAATACATGACGGAAAACCTCAACAATACATTCAAACTTAGCGGAGGAGAATAAACATGGCGAGAAAGAAAAGCACCGCAAAGGCACAGGCAAAAGGGGAGCCTATAGTCGGTGCAGACGATAAAATTGAAAGAACCATCGATTTCGGCGATGCCGAGAGCAGCAAGGCAGCGGCGGCACGTGAGGCTGACTGGAGCGAAAACGTAGGCGGCGGCGCACAGCCCGGGGCTTACACCGAAGACGAGCCGGAGGCTTCGCAAGGCGAAGCTACGAAGCAGACAACCGGCAGCGAAGGCGGCGAAACGGTGGACAGCGAAAAGTACTTACGCCTGATGGCAGAGTTTCAGAACTACAAGCGCCGCACGGAAAAGGAAAAGAGCGATCTTTTCAAATATGCTTCGGAAAAGCTCGTCGTGCAGCTTGTTGAGATTCTGGACAATTTCGACCGCGCGCTCAATCAAAGCGGCACCGGCGGCGAGGCCTTTACGGCAGGCATGGAACTGATATTCAAACAGCTGACGGACGTTCTCGAGAAAAACGGCGTCGAGGAAATCAAAGCTCTCGGCGAGGATTTCGACCCGAACTTCCACAACGCTGTTATGATGGAGGATACTGACAAATACGAAAGCGGAAAGGTCAGCGATGTTCTCCAAAAGGGATATATATTAAATGGCAAGGTCGTAAGACCGAGCATGGTTAAGGTTGCGAACTAAAGGGGAAAGGGATTAACCTAAACCGTAAAAAACGCAAAATGTTTAGATAAAGAAAGGAAAAGAAAATGGGAAAGATCATAGGTATTGACCTTGGTACAACTAACAGCTGCGTATCCGTTTACGAAGGCGGCGAACCTGTTGTTATTACAAATGCCGAGGGTAACAGAACTACTCCATCCGTAGTAGGTTTTACAAAGAACGGAGAGAGACTTGTTGGTGAAACCGCAAAGAGGCAGGCTATCACCAATCCTGACAGAACAATCGCATCCATCAAGAGACATATGGGTTCAACCTATACTGTTGAAATCGATGGCAAAAAGTACACACCGCAGGACATTTCCGCAATGATCCTTGCAAAGTTAAAGGCTGATGCTGAGGCATATCTCGGTGAAAAGGTAACAGAGGCTGTTATCACAGTTCCTGCTTACTTCTCCGATGCTCAGAAGCAGGCAACAAAGGATGCCGGCAAGATTGCAGGCCTTGATGTTAAGAGAATCATCAACGAGCCTACTGCTGCATCACTTGCATACGGACTTGACAAGGATGAGTCTTCACACAAGATTCTGGTTTACGACCTGGGCGGCGGTACATTCGATGTATCCGTACTTGAGCTCGGAGACGGCGTATTCGAGGTTCTCGCAACAAACGGCGATACAAAGCTCGGCGGCGACGATTTCGATGAAGCGCTCATGGAATTCATGGCAGACTCCTTCCAGAAGGAAAACAACATTGACCTTCGCAAGGACAACATGGCTATGCAGAGATTAAAGGAAGCTGCAGAAAAGGCAAAGAAGGAGCTTTCTTCCGCACAGACCACAAACGTTAACCTGCCGTTCATCACAGTTAACGAAGCAGGTCCTCTGCACCTTAATATGGACATCACAAGAGCAAAGTTCGATCAGCTGACAGCTCACCTTGTTGAAAGAACAATCGAGCCTATGAAAAAGGCTATGGCAGACGCAGGCGTAACAAACAGCGATATCGCAAAGGTTATCTTAGTCGGCGGTTCTACAAGAATTCCTGCAGTTCAGGAAGCTGTAAAGAAGATTACAGGCAAGGATCCGTTCAAGGGCATCAACCCTGATGAATGCGTATCCGTAGGTGCTGCAATTCAGGGCGCTGTACTTGGCGGCGACGAGGAACTTAATGTACTGCTCCTCGATGTAACTCCGCTTTCACTTTCAATCGAAACTCTCGGTGGCGTAGCTACAAAGCTCATCGAAAGAAATACAACAATTCCTACAAAGAAGAGCCAGATCTTCTCGACTGCAGCAGACAACCAGACAGCTGTAGACATCCATGTAATGCAGGGTGAAAGAGAAATGGCAGCCGGCAACATCACGCTCGGACGCTTCCAGTTAACAGGTATTCCACCTGCACCACGCGGAGTTCCTCAGATTGAGGTTACATTCGATATCGATGCAAACGGTATCGTAAACGTATCCACAAAGGATATGGGTACAGGCAAGAGCCAGAACATCACAATCACAGGCAACACTCACCTTTCCGAGGATGAAATCAACGCAAAGGTAAAGGAAGCTGAGCAGTACGCTGCTGAGGATAAAAAGAACAAGGAAAATGCCGAAATCAGAAACCGTGCAGAGACTCTTGTTTACGAGACAGAAAAGTCTCTCAAGGAGCTCGAGGGCACTCTGACCGAGGAAGAAAAGTCCCGCATCAACGGATGCAAGGACGAGCTTTCCGCAGCACTCCAGCAGAACGATTCCAATATCATCAAGGAAAAGACAGAAAAGCTTACAGAGGAATTCCACACAATTTCCGAGAAGCTCTATCAGAAGGCTCAGGAAGCACAGGCAGGCGCAGGTGCAGGCATGGGCGGCGGTATGGGTCCGGACATGGGTGCAAACCCACAGCCTGAAGAAAACGCAGGCCCTGAAAACGTTGTGGATGCTGACTTTGAGGTCGTTGACGACGACAAAGAAGAAAAGTAATCTTCGATAAAATTTGACAGAAAGTAAGACTGAATCCCCCGTGGCAATCGCACCGGGGGATTTGGAGGTATAAAAATGGCAGAAAACAAAAGGGATTACTATGAAGTCCTGGGCCTTCAAAAAGGAGCCGGAGATGATGAAATCAAGAAAGCCTTCAGAAAGCTTGCTATGAAGTATCATCCGGACAAAAACCCCGGAGACAAGGAAGCCGAAGAAAAGTTCAAAGAGGTAAACGAAGCTTACAGCGTCCTGTCTGATCCGGACAAAAAGGACAAATATGATCGCTTCGGTTTTGCGGGCGTTGATCCAAACGCAGGCTTTGGCGGAGGAAATCCGTTCGGCGGCGGCTTTGGCGGCTTTGAGGACATTTTCGACATGTTCGGCGGCATGTTTGGTGGCGGCGGTGGCTTTTCATCGTCTTCGCGCAGACGTAACGGCCCGATGAAGGGAAAGGACCTCCAGAAGGCTATCGAAATCACCTTCGAGGAAGCGGCCTTTGGCGCAAAAAAGAAAATAAAGATGAACAAATATGTGGAGTGTGAGGATTGCCACGGCAGCGGAGCTGCTCCGGGCACCGAAAAGAAGACCTGCCCGCACTGTAACGGTACAGGCCAGACCACTACCACACAGAAGACTCCTTTCGGAGCGTTTAAGAGCGTTCAGCCATGCCAGAACTGCGGCGGAACGGGCCGGATTATCGAAAAGCCTTGTCCGACATGTGGCGGCACGGGAAGAGTGAAAAAGGAAGTCATCATATCCGTCGATATCCCTGCGGGCGTTGATAACGACAGCGTAATTTCACTTCGCGGTCAGGGCGGTCCGGGAGTAAACGGCGGTCCTGCGGGCGACCTTTACATCGTAATCAGCGTTAAACCGCACAAGCTCTTCAAACGCCACGGACAGGATCTTTACCTTGAGATTCCTATCAGCTTTGCGCAGGCGGCACTCGGTGACGAGATTGTGGTGCCTACGTTAAAGGAAAAGGTTTCATACAAGGTTCCTGCCGGCACCCAACCGGGTACGACCTTCAGACTCAAGGGCAAAGGAATTGTCGGCGTAAACAACGGCCGCATGGGCGACCTTTATGTGACGGTGAATGTCGAGATTCCGACAAAGCTTTCATCAAAGCAGAAAAAGGCAATTGAGAACATGAACAAAGAGGTCGACATAGATTGTTATCAAAACAAAAAGAGCTTTGCCGACATGATAAAGGATCTTTTCAAGTAATATGACGTGAATCAAGGCAAATCAGTGGAAACATTGATTTGCCTTTTCATATTGTTTGAATTGTGTTAAAATATAGAGCGAAAGTACAGGTGAAAGGAGGATGGCCCTTTGAGATTTGCGTGGTATCTTGAAGTAAACGCTGTCAGTGTGGCATTGCTGCTACTTATTTTACATAGAGTTATTTCGAATTTCAAAGAATTCAAGGACAGGCTTTACGGATACACTTGCGCCTATGGAATTATAATGGCGATAGGTGACGTTTACTGGATTTCTGTAGACCTCGGCTATTTTGAAAACCACATTGTGCTTCACCAATATGCGGCAAATCTTATTTGGCTTTTGGGACTGGATGCCGCCGCATTCTTCTGGTTCCTTTTCTGCGAGGTGCTTTCGGGCGTTAAGTGGACAAAGTCGAGGAAATGCATCATAATCAGTAATCTTCCGGCTAACATAAACGTGCTTTTGGCGTTAACCAGCATAAAAACCGGCTGGCTTTTCAATATTGCAGAGGACGGAAGCTATTCGCGCGGTCCTCTTATCTATGTTTACTTTATAATATGCGTTTTATACCTGCTGTATCCGACTGTGCACGGAATTATCATGCTGCGCACAGAGCCGTCATACAGGAAAAGAGGCTACATTGCCGCGATAATTTCGTATCCTTTGATGCCGCTCATTTGCGGGTCCGTTCAAATGGTACATCCGGGAATGCCGCTGATTACGATTGCTTGTGCCTTTTCACTGATGATTTGCTTTGCGGCGCTGCGCTCTTATGATGTCGAAACAGATGCGTTAACCGGTCTAAAGAACAAAAACGGCATGCTTTACGTGATAGAATCAGACATCTTTAGGCTAAAGCACAAAAACGCTGCAGGCGGAACAAAGCAGGTAGCTCTCTTGCTCGTAGATATTGACAGACTCTCCAGAATCAACAGAGAGTTCGGACGTACGGAGGGTGACGGTTTAATCATAAAGATGAAAGAAGTTTTGGAAGAGGCGCTTTCTGACTATTCGTGCACGATTTCACGCTTTAACGGTGACTGCTTCGGCATTGTTACCAATGTCGTTTATGTAGGCGAGTTGAACGAGATGAAGGCTTCTATCATAAAGAAGCTAAGCGAATATAACGCTCAGCCGAATCTGAGATATACTGTAAGCATTGCCACGGGACAGGCCGTATATCTTCCGGATATGAAGGGAAATCCGATGGCACTCCTTTCGGCTGCCGAAAAAGACCTAAAGGAAAACAAGGGTAACGACAGGCAGCATATCAGGAGAGGGGGGATAGCATGACGAATTTCGGCTGGAATCTCGAAGTCGACATCATGATACTCATGATAACCTCCTTCATTGCGACAAGGAGCCTGGTAAGCAATAATATTTATTCAATCGACAGGCTGTTCCGTATTGTTATTTATTTCGACATGGCACTTGCCGTAACCGATCTCATGTGGTCGGCAATTGCAAACGGAATTTGGGTTGTTCCGCTGTGGGTGGCTTATGCGGTGAATGTGGCTTATCTTTGGGTGCTCGCGATGGTGGGCTTTAGTTGGTTCATCTATTCCGAAGCGATTATGGAAATGAAGTGGACCAAGATAGGAATCTATTTTGTTCTGTTTTCGATTCCGGAGCTTGTGCTCTTGATTTTGCTGATTATGTCTTATTGGACGGGCATAATATTCAGTGTCGGACCGGATTTCACTTACCACCGCGGACCACTGCTTCTGTTCGCAACCGCCGTGGATATCACATATCCGGCAGTGACCACTATCCGCGCACTGGCAAGGTCATTCAAGAATAAATACTATATCCACCGCCGTGAGTACAGAAATATGGCGTCGTTTGTACTATTCCCTACGATTGGAGCGGGGCTTTTGGCGCTCGATCCAAATGCGCCGTATATGGCAAGCGGTATCATGCTGGCACTGGTATTCACCTTTTTCGGCAGAGAAGAGACCGTCATTCAGTCCGACCCGCTGACCGGAATGCCGAACCGCAGAAAGCTGTATCCTTATGTGGAAAAAATCATCGAACGTCATGAAGGCTTTTCAACAAAGGATTTGTATTTTATCCTGATTGAAATAACCAACCTAAAGGAAATACGTTCTCGATATGGCAATGTCGAGGCTGACAACGCGGTTATGATGCTGGCGGAGGTTGTGGAGAGCCTTTGCGAGGAATACAGCGCTTACGGCACGCGTTACAGCGACAACCGATTCGGTATAGCCTTTGAAACGCCGGAGCCTGACGAGATTAACTCTCTTATGAAAAAAATAGAAATGCTGCTTGCGGAGTCCGAAGAGGAGAATCTGCAATACAGCATTGAATTCAAATATGGTTATGCGCGGTACGATACCGTGATTATGGATTCCGTAAAATCTCTCGTAGAGGTTGCGGAGAATCGACTCAGAGGTCGCGAATATAGTCAAGATCAATAAAAAGACCTTTCCGCAGGTATTCAAAGGATTCCTGCATTTCCGGTGTAAGCAGCAGATACCTGCCGTGGTTGTCGCCAATAAAGTAATGGACAAGGTAGCACGGCTTTACCGTGAACTTGCGCTCCGTGGTGCTGTCGAAAAACGGCTTTTGTATCGGTGGCTCAAGTACAAACTCGCGGTAAGTGACGCCTTCGGTGGACATGACTCTGCCGTAGGTGTAGTCTTCAAAGATGTTGTCAAACTGGCTCTGCAGCGTCACTTCGTCGGTGATGTACATGTCAAGCCAGCCGGAGGAGCCATCCTTCATGGAAGCGATAAACTCTCGGTACTCGCTTGCATAACCGAGTGCCGGGCGCACACTTTCGGCAACGGCAATCTGCTCGTCGTTGAACTTCCAAAAGCCGATTTCGGTTACGGAAGGCAGACTCTTCCTGGCATCGCGGTTTGCTTTGTTATCGTCCATTTCACGCCTGCCGACACCGGTCAGGTTGAATATCATATTGTCGAATCTGTCCAAAATACTCATGGAAATAGTATAGCACACTAAGAGGAAAAGATGAGCGAAAAATTTGCGAGTTTATTACTGAAAATTTATGATAAAAAGATGATGAGCGGCGAGATTACATTCTCGAGGAGCGGCATCACAAAAGAGGATTTTACAAACCTTTGCATGAACGGAGATTTTGTGCTCAGCTACGAAAAGACCGAGCATATCTGTGAGTGCATGAATATAACGGGTGAGGAGAGGGAAAGACTTCTTGCGTTAAGTAACACCGAAGGTGACGGATGAGGTGGAAAGGAGAGATTATGGAAAGTTTAAAGATGAGAGCAAAGGTATGTGACATCACGGATTTGTCCGTTGATGCAATAGTAAATGCGGCCAACAGAAGCCTGCTCGGCGGGGGCGGCGTCGACGGCGCCATTCATCGGGCAGCAGGTCCGAAGCTGCTCGAGGAATGCAGGACGCTTGGCGGCTGCGACACCGGCGATGCAAAGATTACGGCCGGGTATGATTTAAAGGCAAAGTATGTAATCCACACGGTCGGACCTGTTTATTCGGGAAAGGAAAAGGATGCGGTGCTGCTTGCAAACTGCTATAAAAACTCGCTGAATCTTGCAAAGAAAAACAATCTGCACAGCATTGCATTTTCAGCAATTTCAACAGGCGTTTACGGATATCCTTTGGAGGATGCGACAAAGGTTGCTGTTTCGACGGTAGCGGAGTGGCTTTCCGAAAATGCGGATTATGATATTGACGTGCTTTTCTCGTGCTTCAGCCCAAAGGTGCTGCTCGCTTACGAGGTAGAGCTGGGGAAATAGGAGGAAAAAAATGATTGATTTTGAAAACATTAAACTGACGGAGCTGCCGAATTTCAAGGGCGGCGACGGTATCACCAGAGCGAATATGTTTGTGACGGACGAAATTAAAATCTGCCGCATGATTTTCCATCCGGGGGATTCCACTGCGGAGCACCTGCATGACACAAGCTCGGAGATTATTTATGTGCTACAGGGGCGGGCATGCTGCACACTCGACGGCAGGGAAGAGATTGTGCTTCCGGGGCAGGCACATTACTGCCCGAAGGGCCATACTCACTCAATCAGATGTGACGGCGAATTTCCGCTTGTTGTATTTGCGGTCATACCGGAGCAGTAGGACAATTTAACCGCAAACTTGTACGGGCAAAATCCATTTTATGTAATTAAATGTCAAAATTATGTTAAAAAAAGGACGAACGTAAAAAAGTCGTCTTTTTTTTGTGGTTTTTTTGATTTTGGGGCAAATAAACCTTGATTTATTCTCAAAAATAATGTTTAATAGTAATGTATGTTGTTATATTGTTAACAAATTCAAGTTTCACTAAAATCATTACAAAAAAATTGGATTTAAGGAGGCATTTACATGAACTTTCAGCTCACGAAAGAACAAGAATTCGTAAGAAAGATGGTCAGAGAGTTTGCCAAGAATGAAGTTGAGCCACTCGCAGCTGACATCGACAAGGAACACAGATTCCCTGAAGAGACAGTAAAGAAGATGGGCGAGTACGGTCTTATGGGCGTACCTTTCCCAACTGAGTTTGGCGGCGCAGGCGGCGACCACATTTCTTATGCGATCACAGTAGAAGAATTATCAAGAGTATGCGCATCAACAGGCGTTATCTGCTCAGCACACACTTCACTTTGCTGCTGGCCTATTTTCAACTATGGTACAGACGAGCAAAAGAAAAAGTACTTACCTGACCTCTTAACAGGTAAGAAGCTTGGTGCATTCGGTCTTACAGAACCAAACGCAGGAACAGACGCATCCGGTCAGCAGACAAAGGCTGAGGATTGCGGTGACCACTGGCTCTTAAACGGTGCAAAGTGCTTTATCACAAACGGCGGATATGCAGACGTATTCGTAGTAATGGCTATGACTGACAAGTCAAAGGGCAACCACGGTATTTCTTCATTTATCGTAGAAAAGGGTGATGAAGGCTTCTCCATCGGTAAGACAGAAGACAAGATGGGTATCTGCGCATCCTCCACTACTGAGCTTATCTTCCAGAACTGCAAGATTCCAAAGGATAGACTCCTCGGCGAAGTAGGCCAGGGCTTCAAGGTAGCTATGTCCACACTTGACGGTGGCCGTATCGGTATCGCATCCCAGGCTCTCGGTATTGCACAGGGCGCATTCGACGTAACAGTTGAATACATGAAGGCTAGAAAGCAGTTCGGTAAGAGACTGTCCCAGTTCCAGGCACTCGCATTCGAAATGGCTGAAATGAAGACAAG
>JAEEGU010000148.1 GCA_016280485.1 Bacillota bacterium
CTGTTTCGTGGTTCGCGCCGGTAGGCGCAATGCCCTCAAGAAACGGCCATTTCACTTGCCGAATGCCCCAACATGAGAATCAGCCAATGTTTTCATGGGTACGCTTAACTCAGACATTCGAAAACTGGGGATGTTTCAGTCTGTCTGTTTGGACTTTTGGTTCATGATTAGGCAACTTCTCGTTCGCGCCACTAGCTCAGATACATTTCCCTTCAATTGAGGTTTAACCATACAATGAGCTCACTATTTGCCCCTTAGAATACAAAAGAAACAAGTTATCCAATTTTGTTGATAACTATTAGATAACTGTAGACAAAATTCGATAATTTCCGTCTTGACAAACAGCATGAAAATATGAAACACCCCATTTTTATTGGGTTTTTTGCGTTTTTCGTGTTTTATAATGTCGCATAACTGTCGAGCTAAAAATGTTTACAACCTAGTAGATAATTTCCCTAAACCACCGCTTCTTTTGATATAATTTGCACCGTATGGAAGAAGAATTTCAAGTTGTCGTCGTAGGCGGTGGACATGCTGGCGCAGAGGCAGCTCTGGCCTCGGCTAGGATGGGAGTTCGCACCCTTCTTGTGACATCTCGCAAAGATTCCATCGCAAGAATGCCGTGCAATCCTTCCATCGGCGGACTAGCAAAAAGTCACCTAGTATGCGAGTTGGACGCACTAGGCGGCGAGATGGGAATCAATGCCGATTCTACCGCCCTTCAATCCAAGACGCTGAACCTGAGTCGCGGTCCAGCCGTCTGGGCTACAAGAACTCAGTGCGCCAAACGAGAGTACACAGAGCGTATGCAGCACGTTGTGGCATCGCAGCCAAATCTCACTGTTCTTGAGGACTCTGTAATAGGCATTGTCACTAAATGCTGCTTCTCGTCCAACTCGATGTCATTATCAAGAAATTCATCACACTGTACAGAAGAAAGACCGTTTCAATCCACCGGAAGTCAACACTCTTATATACAGCTAAACAACGCCAACTTCGATAAAGCAAACAATCTTTCAGATACACCAAGCAACAGAATAATTCAAGTTGTTGGTGTAGAAACTGAGCACAATGGCACTGTTTCTGCTAGGGCTGTTGTAATTACCAGTGGCACTGCCCTTCGAGGCCGTATTTGGATAGGAAGTGAATGCAAAGAAAGTGGTGGTGATGAACGCCCAGCCGTAAACAAGCTTTCAGAGTCGCTTACAAACCTCGGTTTCACGCTCATTCGCCTTAAAACCGGCACTCCACCACGTCTTAAAGCCTCAAGTTGTGACTTCACAAAGTGCCAAAGACAGGACGGAGAGGTACCTAGACCATTGTTCCACGTGGAACATTTCGATGTAACCAACCCATTAATTAATTCAGATGTTCCACGTGGAACATCTGAAAATAGCTTGTTACTACCTGAAATACCATGTTGGCTAACCCATACAACTCCTAAAACACATGAAATAATACGCTCTCATTTATCAGATTCGGCCTTATATGGAGGTAAAATTGTTGGCACGGGTGTGAGATACTGTCCATCCATTGAGGATAAAATCGTTAGATTTGCTGATGCAAGTAGCCATCATGTGATGCTTGAGCCCGAGGATTCAGCTGGTAATGTCATATATCCAAATGGACTTAGTTGCTCACTGCCTCGAAATGTGCAGGAAGAGATGGTTCATTCGGTACCTGGATTAGAGAAAGCTCAATTTCTCGCCTATGCATATGCAATCGAATATGACGGTATTGATGCAAGAGAGTTGAAACATACACTTGAGTCTAAGAGAATTCAACATCTATACTTTGCAGGACAGATTAACGGTACAACCGGATATGAAGAAGCCGCCGCACAGGGTATAATGGCAGGTGTAAACGCAGCGCTGATGGTTAAAGATAAAGATCCACTTATACTAAGCCGTCAAGACGCGTATATAGGAGTAATGATTGACGATCTTGTTACTAAAGGAACCGATGAACCGTATAGAATGTTTACAAGTCGCGCTGAACGTAGACTTCTTTTACGACAGAATAATGCTCCGTACAGACTTCTGAACGCAGCAAAGCACATTGGTATAAAGTCAGAAGAAGAACTGAATGTTATTCAATCTGAGATTTCATACATTGCTGAGCACACTGAAACAAAACATAGAGTACCTACTCCCTCGGACATGGCTTCCTTGAAATCTCTATCACGTATTGAACGTGAAATAATAATAGCACGCCACTATGCCCCTTACATCGAGCAGGAAAGAATCTGTGCTGAAAGGGCAAAGGCTGACGAGTCTATTCTTATACCAAAATGGATTGACTATGACAAATGCATTTCAGTGCGCTACGAAAGCAGAGAAAAGCTCAAAAAATACAAGCCGGAAACATTGGCTCAGGCTTCACGCATACCAGGTGTAAATCCGGCGGATGTTGCTATCCTTGCTATAACCATCAAGCGAGGTCACCACTAATCAAAAGTATTTGCCGTCTGCTTATGCTGTTTATTTGACAAGCCGCAAAGAAAAGAAAACACAAATAAAAAAGTGCTAAACTTTTTCTTTGCGGCCATTCAAGCAGTCATTATTTCAACTATATAAATTTTAATTATACGTCATAATTCTTCTTACCGGATAGGAGGCGGTGGCGGAGTCTTTACACCTTTCTTGTGAATTGCAGGTGCAACCTTGTACGGTTTCGGGTGCACTTTCGGAGGTGGAACGTGGCGCGAAGGGGGCGCTACATGATGGACAGCGTGCGAGTGGTTTCTGTCATGGTGTTTATCTTTGTGATGCCCATGGTGATGGCACCCAGCGAACGTCGCCGCTACTGCGGCAACAATTATTGCTTTAATCACTGTTTTCATGTTTTCTATTATACCATATTGTAAATTATGCTGCTTGAAAATCAATTAACATTTCTATCATGATTAACAACATATAGTATATTATCAAAACAGTATATATTATACTGTTTTTTTAAATATATAAGGTTATCAAACTATCGACTTATTGACTTATCAACAAAAAATGTTGATAAGTAGTCAATACGGGTAAACTTCTTCTTTCACAACTCACCAAAAAATTATGGTATATTGTTGGCCATGAGCACCGACACGATCGATACGGCTTCGCGTGAGCTGTGGGATACCGCAAAGTCGTATTTCATGATGACACTGAAGACGCCTGAAGACAAGAGCCAGGCTGAGCGCTACTTTGGTATGATTACCACAGTAGCGCGTGAAGGCGACGTCTTCACAATCTTCACTTCTTCCTCTTTTGCGGCAGACCTTATCAGAAGCGACTACGCCAACAGGCTGAAGGGCGCATTCGCAATGGCGGACGCTCCTGAGATGGAAATCAAGGTGCAGTACGACGAGAGGGCTAAAATCAACGTTGTTGTTCCGCCTACTCAGTACACGTCGCCTTATGTTTCTCAGGGAGGCTCAAGACAAAGCTCGTTTGTGTCGACACTTCCTCTTAACGAGGACTACACATTCGATTCGTTTGTAAGAGGTCCGTCTAACAGCTATGCAATTTCCGCAGCAGAAGGAGTAGTCAAGAATCCTGCAAAGCCGCTGTACAACCCTCTTTTCATCCATGGAGGAACTGGTCTCGGAAAAACCCATCTGATGCAGGCCATAGGCAACGAACTGCGAAGGAGAAATCCTTCGATGGCGATATGCTACCTGACTTCGGAGACGTTCCTTAACGAATACGTCACCTCTCTTCAGAACGGCCAGATAGAGAACTTCCGCCACAAGTACAGGTCAATCGACCTGCTGCTTATCGACGACATTCAGTTCATGGCTCAGAAGAAGGACCTGCAGGTCGAGTTCTTCAACACGTTCAACGCGCTAAAGGACCAACGCAAGCAGATCGTAATGACAAGCGATGTAGCGCCAAAGAACCTTCCCTCAATCGAGGAGAGGCTTATTTCAAGGTTCGAAGGCGGCATGGTGCAGGAAGTTGAAAGCCCAAGCTACGAAACTCGCCTGGCCATTCTGAAGAAGAAAACTGAGATAAGCGAATCAAGAGTGCCGGACTCAGTGCTTGAATACATCGCAGACAACATAAAAAGCCATGTAAGGGCGATGGAAGGGGCTCTGACGCGCGTTACTCTTGCAATCAACGCAGACCCTAGACTCGTGCTGAACAACGAGACGCTAGGGCGTCTTCTGAGAGACTACATAGAAAAAGAGCAGTCAATGCGCAAGCTGACAATAGAAGAGATTCAGCAGGCCTGCGCAAAGAAGTATGGTGTGACTCTAAAGGACATTCTATCACACGAGAAGATACAGTCTATTGTAACGCCGCGGCAGCTCGCAATGTACATCTGCAGAAAACTGACTTCAAAAGGACTGCAGGAAATAGCCACTGCATTCGGCAAAAAGCACGCAACAGTGATCCACGGAGTCAAGTCTATCTCGGACAGACTGTCGTGCGACACCGAACTGAGAGTCGATTTGGAGGACATAATATCCTCTTTCGGTTATCGACTTTCGGATGCGATGGATTGATGATAACCTCTAGACAGATGAAGGCAAGTAGAAAGATGCCAACACATACCGATAAGAAGATGAAAAGTTATCAAGAGTCAAAAAATCGTTTTCACCCTTTAAAATCAAGGGTCGGAACGAGTTATTGAACTTATCAACAAACATAATAGTGTAAATAATACCCTTTATCATATCACTAATATTTGATACAATCTACAAAATCGTTCACAAGGAAAGAACTCAAGACCATGAAATTCAAGATCATCCGCTCAAAGTTCATCGACGGACTCAAGGCTGTTCAGAACGTCGTTGCAGGGAAGGGGTCGTTGCCGGTGCTTCAAAACGTGCTGCTCGAGGGAAAGGGGAAGGAGCTTACCCTCACGACAACGGATCTTGACATTTCGATACGCGCGGTCGTCGAGTGCGAGATTGTCGAGCAGGGCGTGTCGACTCTGCCGGTGAAGCTTCTGTTCAACTCGATTTCGAAGGCTGCGGAAGGCGAGATCGAAGTTGAGATTGACGCTAAGGAAAGGGCTTCGATCAAGGCGGGCAGCGCGAAGTTCAAGCTTGCCGGCCTTCCCGAGTCTGATTTTCCACGCCTGCCGAAAGACGAGGAAGCCTATGCCTACATGATTCCGCAGGCGACGCTCAGGGAAATGCTCCGCAAGGTGTTCTACGCCGCGAGCCAGGATGACACGCGCCGCACGCTCAAGGGCGTTCTCATGAGCTTCAAGGACTCGAAGCTCACGATGGTCGCGACCGACGGACGCCGTCTTGCTCTTATCGAGGAGGAACTTGAGTTTCCGAAAGACGCGGAGCGCGACATTGTGCTGCCTTCGAAGGTCGTGCAGGAGCTTCTGCGCTCTCTTGGCGGAGAGGGTGAGACTGCCGTGACGGTCCAGAAGACCCAGGTGTCGTTCAAGATGGGTTCGGTCATGATCTATTCGAAGCTCATGGACGACGTGTACCCGAACTACAAGCAGGTGATCCCTTCCGAGACGAAGGAGAAGATCACTGTCGACCGCCAGCTTCTTCTCGACGCGCTCGACCGCGCAAGCGTCATGACAATGGACGAGGCTCACTCCACGAAGCTCATCTTCAGCGAGGGCAAGCTCACCGTCAGCTCCGCCGCCAGCGACATCGGCGAGGCCAAGGACGAAGTGCCCATCAAGTACGTCGGCGAGACCATCGAGATCATCTTCAACCCGACTTACGTGATGGATCCTCTCAAGGCCATCGAAGACGACGAAATCAGCATCAACATCAACAACGGGCATTCTCCCGCAGTCATCAGGTGTTCGATACCGTTTCTGTACGTGCTGATGCCTCTGAGGGTTAGCTGAGACCGACCTGTTGCAGGATCATTGCGTAATTAGAAGAACTGAAAGGTTTACTGGTAGACCATGAGGCTCTGGACAGACAGAAACTATCCCATTATCATTTCCTGCGCAAAGCATCTTTCGACTTGGACCGAAGCGGAAGTGAAGAAGATGGGGTACAGGACGATAGAGGTCACAGAAAACACGGTTGTAGTGCGCGGCAGCATGAGAGATGTCATGCGCCTCAATCTCTGCCTCCGCACAGCCCATCGCGTGCTTGTTCCTCTTCTGCGAACGACTTGCCGCAACATTCGCGACCTCTACGAGAGCGTAAAGTCGATTGACTGGGAAAATCTCCTTGACGCGGACGGATACTTTTCGGTATCGTCTGTCGTGCACAACCACACGATTCGCGACACACGCATTCCCAGCCTCTACACTAAGGACGCCGTCGTAGACAGAATGCGCGAAATGTGCCAGAGACGCCCTGATTCAGGCGGCGAGAACATAGGCGCCGCGGTTTTCGTCTACTGGGAGAAGGACGAGATAATAATATACCTCGACACTTCCGGCGAGCCGCTCTCCAAGAGAGGCTACAGAAAGATTCCCGGCTCCGCGCCTATGCAGGAGACGCTCGCCGCGGCCTGCATAATGGCAACGGGATGGAACGGCACGAAGCCCTTCATTTCTCCGATGTGCGGCAGCGGAACTCCCGCTATCGAGGCAGCCATGATAGCCATGAACAAGGCTCCCGGCTCGCTTAAAGGCCACTTCGCATTCCAAAGCGTCAAGGGCTATACGCGCATCATTCCAGGCGAATCTGCACCTAACGTTGCGCCGCGCCAGCGCAACGGCGCCTCTCCCGATCAGATATGGAAGGAGATAGTCCTCGAAGAAAAGGCGAAGGAGCGTAAGGAGGGAATTCCCCAGATAGTCGCGACCGACATTTCGCCCGAAGCCGTAGAAAACGCCCACACTAACGCGATTGCGGCTGGCGTCGCCCCCTACATCGAGTTCAAGGCCTGCGATTTCGCCGACACTCCTATTCCGGAAGGAGCGAAGGGCACTGTTTTCTTCAATCCTGAATACGGCATACGCCTTGGCGATCCCAAGGAACTTGCCCCCGTCTACGAAAGAATAGGGACTTTCATGAACGAAAAATGCAGAGGGTGGACAGGCTCTCTGCTCACGGGCAGTCCTGAACTTTCCCATCTTGTGAACCTCTACTACAAAACGCGCGTACCCTTTTTCAACGGCCCGATCGACTGCAGGCTGTTCATATACGAAGGTTGCGAGCTGAAGGGACAGAACGTATAAATGAACTACGAAGACTTCATGAAGAAAGAAAAGGAACCCGAGATTGTAGAAGAAGAAGAGGTAGCCGAGGAGCCCCTTGAAATCGACGTGCAGAAGGCGGTAGTTGAGTCTCTTGCAGCCGACAAGGCTGAAAGAGAGCTTGAGATTGAAGAGCTTCGCAAGGAAAAGGCGCGCCTTTCAGAGGCGCTCGCCGGTGCCGACGCCGAAAAGACCAGCCTAAAGGAAGAAATCCGCCGCCTTGAGAATGAAAAGGTAAATCTCAAGGCCGAGAGCGAGAATCTCAGAAAGGAGCTTGCGAAGATAGGCGAGATTCTGACCAAGAACACGGAACTTCCCCTGTCCAGCCAGATATCGCTTCTCGAACGCAGCACGGAAATAGACGACAAGTTCGAAGGGGAGACCAGAGACCACGTTATAGAGGTGATAAGGGAGGCCCGTGACGCCTGCGAGAAGAATGGCAGGCTTCGTCGCGCACAGCTTTTGGAGAGCGTCCTGGTCGCTAACGAGGCTGTTGGTGAACTTTCCAAGCGCCGCGAATATCTCGAAAAACTATTTGCCGACAATCAGAACCTTATCAACGGACAAGTTATCAACGAACTTGATAAACTTGGTATAGCTTACAAAAGTGGCGAAAATTACCTTCTAGCGAAGGAAATTGTTGAAAGAAACTATTAATAGCTGAAAACTTCGTTGTAAGTTGTTTATAAATTATCAACAAGATGCCATGATTATAAACAACGTTATCAACAATGTAGGTAACAATGTTGATAACTTCCCCCTTGAAGTTGATAAAAATAAAGTCCATAATATCGCCCTGTGACAAACCTTAATCCAGACATCTGCAGAAGGATTCGCGACGCTCGTCGTGAAGCCAAGATTTCGCAGAGCGAGCTAGCGCAGGAAGTTGGCTGCAAGCAGTCCGCGTTGTCGATGTTCGAGCAAGGGCAGACGACGAAGATCAACGACGAAGTTGTCGTAAAGCTCGCCAAGAAGTTTTCCATAGACTTGGAGGAAAAGCCCGGCAAAAGGGAAGAAGCTCCTTCGCCGGCCTCGTTCAGCCTTTCTGCTTTTACCGGTCCTTCGAAGGGATTCTGCCCTAATCCGTCTTGTCCTTCTAATAAGGGATATGACGTGGACGGCAGGCGGCTTTATATGCCAGACCGAGACAAGGCGGACCCTGTCGGTGGCAGGTTCTGCGCAATATGCGGCGAAGTTCTTGAGAGAAAATGTCCGAATTGCGGCGCGCCAGTGCATGCAGGCTCGGTCTGTTCTCTCTGCGGCGAACCGTACATTGCAGCCAGCTGATTCATTATATATATGTGGAAGGAAGGTAGCGCTACCGATCGGCAAAAGGTAGCGCTACCGATCGGCAAAAGGTAGTGCTACCAATCGGCAAAAGGTAGCGCTACCGTTTTCCTAAAGGTCAGGCTACCCCATCTGATCGATAAAATATTTTTAAAAAATGCCAGGTGAGTTGAATAATGTGCCTGGAAAGTGTATCATGTGTTTTAGATGGGAACGACTATTAGCATAATCGACGAGATTCTGCAGGACCGCGAGAAGGGAGCGGCCCGGCTGGTTGCTGAGTATGGTGAACGGCTCTA
>JAEEGU010000149.1 GCA_016280485.1 Bacillota bacterium
CAGCACGGTGTTACCCACACGGCCCTCAACCGTGCGCGTCTGCCAATTCCGCCACAGCCGCATATTGCCAACAAAATTAATATACCACAATGTTGGCAGTCAGTCAAGATTAAATTGTTTCATTTTAACAAAAAACTTATTTCTCTTCCAAAATGGTTTCGGGATATTTGCATTGCCAGTTCTTGCAGCCTCTGTAGATATCGTTGAACATCGGTGCTGCAATGCCGTCGAAATATGCGGATTTGTAGCAGCCGTCTGTTCTGTACAAAAGTGTATAGTACGGGAGACGGTCGTTTAAGATTGCTTTGAGCTTTGCGACCTTTTCGCCCTTTGTGAACTGCTCGGCTCCGATTGTCATTTCGGTAAGAAGCGCATCGACATCAGGATCTGAAAAGCCCGCTACATTTCCATAGCCTGAATGCAGGAGATTCTTAAGGTCATATCTTTCATCAATCGAAAAGCCGCCAATAAAGAGATCGTAATTCTTTAAATAGAGCCTTTCGTTAAACTCAGCATCTGTGCAAGGAATAATATTTACCGTAAGCCCTGCTTCGGCAAGGTTCCCCGCTATGATATCGGCAGCCTTTACGCGCGTAGGTTCACTGCTCTGTACGATGAGGTTAAGTGCCGCACCGGTGCAGTTTGCCTGTGCCAGGAGTCTTTCTGCCTTTGAAACATTTCTTTCATAAGCATCCCCGGCGTTCCCTACTCCGTAAAAGTCAGGATAGTAAAGAGAATCAGCGAGCACACCGCTCTTGTAATAAGCCTTTTCGAGGATTTCCGATGCATCAACCGCAAAGGCTACAGCCTGCCTTGCCTTTTGATTTGAGAGCACAGGGCTAATGCAGTTAAAGCCCAGAACCTCAGGTTTGTTTGAAAGATATGCGGATACATCGAGCTCGTATCTTGAAAGAATGCTGTCCTTGTTTATGACATCGTCAAAGAAAAGACTGATGTCGCCCGAATCCGTCATGCTTGTCGCAAAGGAAATGTCGGGCAGAATCTGGAACTTCAGAGTGCTTTCCGCACGTGCGCCGAAATAGTCCTCGTACGGGGTGAGCACCAGCGAAGAAAGCTCGAAATAGTCGCTCTGCCTGTAGGCTCCGGTGCCAATCATCTTGTAGTCCTTGCCGGCCGCCTTTACGGCGCTCGCCGATTTGAACTGATGTGCCGGAAGAATCGGGAAAATCAGGTTTTCGTACCCGTTTCCGTAGGTGCTAACATATGAAATGATGACCGTATAAGGGTCACTCTTTGGAACCGATACGGATTTGATGTTTGCAACATGCGATGAATATATGGTCTCGCCTGTCTTTGCAAGAGCCTTTATAGCTTCTATTGTGAATTTAACATCCTCGCCCGTGAGTTTTTTACCGTCGTGAAATGTGACATCCTTCCTGAGCGTGATTGTAAGCTCTGTCCCCTTTTCATCGTAGGTCATAGAGCCGGCAAGCACAGGCTGCGGCACGAGCTGCTCGTCCAATTTAAATAAGCTGTCAAAGGTAAGCTTTGAGATATAGTAAACGCTTTCATCTTTTGAAATGAGAGGGTTTAAGTTCCTGAACTTTTCAACTCCCAGATATATTGTTTTGTCGTATTTGTAAGTAACCTGCTCCTCTTCGATACCCCAGATAATCTTTTTAGGGTCGGTGCTGCAGCCGGCAGCTGTAAACAGCATTGCCGCCGTCAAAGCGAGGACAAGGAGTCTTTTGATTGTAGTTTTAAGCATATTCCTTTAATAAATTATCGATTTGTTTATAGAGTGCAGCGAGAGTGCCGGAGTTGTTTATGATGCGGTCTGCCTTTGCGAGAGCTTCGTCTGCGTCCATCTGGCTGTTGATGCGTGCCACGATTTCCTCGCGGTTTGAATTGTCGCGCTTTATGGCGCGCTGTATGCGAACCTCACGCTCCGCATCAATTACCCATACCTCGTCACAAAGTCTGTTAAGGCCGGACTCAAAGAGAAGCGGCGCGTCGATTACAGCCATCTGCACATCGGAATAATCGGCCATTTCTTCGTCATCGCGCATGGCCTCAAGTCTGTTTTCAATAACGGTAATTATGCGGTTTCGCGTGATGGATTCAAGCTTTTGCATTTCATCCGGCCGGTTAAACACTATGCTGGACAGTGCCTTGCGATTTAAAGAACCGTCCGTATTTAATATACCGTGTCCGAATGCAGCCGCAATTTCGCGAAGCGCAGGCTCTCCCACAGCCACGATTTCTCGCGCGATTTTATCCGCATCGATTACCTGTATTCCCTGTTTGCTCAGATAGGCCGAAACCGTAGATTTGCCGGTGCCGATGCCCCCTGTAAGTCCGATTACCTTCATTTCTTTACCCTTTTTCCTTATTTTAACTCGTACCAGTTTTCGCCTGTTTCAGGTTCTGCAACAAGCTCTACGGAAAGCTTCATTACGCCCTCCATACATTCCTTTAGAAGCTTTGTAACGCGTTCAAGTTCGTCGCGTCTTGCATCTATTATAAGCTCGTCGTGCACCTGAAGGATGAGCCTTGATTTAAACCTCTGCTCCGAAAGTGCTCTGTATACGGAAATCATGGCAAGCTTTATTATATCTGCTGCGCTGCCCTGAATCGGCGTATTCATGGCAAGTCTTTCGCCGAACTGGCGCACCATGAAATTGCTCGCGCTGATTTCCGGGATTGCACGCTTTCTGCCGCACATGGTCTCTGAATAGCCTGTTGCCTTGCATTTTGCAACCTGTCCATCCATAAATGCCTTTACCTTTGTGTATTTTGCAAAGTAGTCCTTTATGTACTTTTCTGCCGACTTTCTTGAGATATTAAGCTCGCTCGCAAGTCCGAAGCCGCTCATTCCGTAGATAACTCCGAAATTTACAGCCTTTGCACGGCTGCGCTCGAGGCTCGTTACCTCGTCAAACGGAATGCCGAACACCTTGCTCGCAGTCATGCGGTGAATGTCCGCACCGCTGTTGAATGCCTCTATGAGGTGCTCCTCCTGTGAGAGGTGTGCGAGGACTCTGAGCTCAATCTGCGAATAGTCCGCGCCGACTAGGATATGGTCATCATCGCTTGGTATAAAAGCTTTTCTTATTGTACGGCCTATCTCCTGACGGACCGGAATGTTTTGCAGGTTCGGCTCAGTACAGGAAATACGGCCGGTCGCCGTTACGGTCTGCTGGAAATGTGCGTGAATGCGTCCATCTGTCGCCTGCAGCGGTATAAGCCCCTGAATATATGTGCTCGAAAGCTTTGACAGGGTTCTGTATTCAAGAATTTTTGAAACTATTTCATATTCCGGATATTCGTCGCGGATCTTTTCGAGTACCTCGGCACTTGTGGAATAGCCTGTCTTCGTCTTTTTACCCGCAGGAAGTCCCATCTTTTCAAAGAGGATGACACCTAGCTGCTGGGTGGAATTGATGTTGAACTCCTCACCTGCAAGAGCATAGATTTCGCGTGTGAGCTTTTCTATGCCCTCGTCAAGCACTCTGCCGGTTTCGGCGAGAGTGTCCGCATTCATCATAAAGCCCTCTTTTTCCATCGAAGCCATGACCTCGACAAGCGGAAACTCGATTTTCTCGGCAACCTTTGTAAGGCCTTCGCGCTCAAGTGCTGCCTTTTGGGCATTATAAACGCTTAATATCCCACCGATATATTCTGCGGCAAAGGCTGCATAGTCTGCCGATTTATCCGAGAACATGTCAAGCTGGCCGGATTCTTTGTCAAAATCAGCCATGCTGCGCATTTCCTTACCGAAATATGACATGTAGAGAATATTCAAAAGGTAATCCTTTGCCGTAGGATTCAAAAGATATTCCGCTATGCTCGTGTCAAATGCTGTATTAAATATGTTGCCATTTGAACCCGGGCCTGCCACTAAACCAAAATTACAAAGGAGCGCATAGTAATCTGCCTTTAGGTTGTGCCCGATAATCGGAATCCGGTGCTCTGCAAATGACTTTGTAAGAGCTTCGAGCGCCGCTTTGTCGCTTTCCTTTATAAAGTAAGCGGTGGCTTTCGGCGCATCCGCATTCTCAGCCGCATCCTGTGAAAGCACCGCGAATCCAAAGCCCAGGATTGCAGGCACTCCCCTGTGATTGTCATCAGAATATGATGTGATGCATACCGGATAGCCTTTTTCAATGGCAGGGCGCAGTATCTCCTCTACCTCGCCGGCTCCGCCGGTTATGATGTGTGGGGTCATCTGCCAGATGGCATGACTTGCAGGCACCTCATCCGGCCTATCGGCCACCTTCCCCTCAAGGGGAAGGCTTTTTGAAGAAACCTTTACGCCACTTGCTCCGGATTGGAGCTTCTTTAAGAATGAGTTAAATTCTAACTGAACATAGAGGTTAATTAATTTTTCAAAATCAGGCTCTTTTACTTGCAAATCAGCCATTTTAAAGTCAATCGGCACCTCACAGTTGATAGTCGCAAGTCTCCGGCTCATTAGCACAATTTCTCGATTATCCCTCACCTTTTCCTGCAGCTTTGCAGGCTGAATTTTATCTATATTGTCTAAAAGATTGTCTACACTTTCAAAATCTGCAATCAGCTTTTGAGCAGTCTTTTCTCCGACTCCCGGAAGCCCCGGAATGTTATCGGAGGTGTCGCCTCTGAGCGCCTTGTAGTCGATAAACTGTGCCGGGCTCATGCCGTAAACCTCCTGCATGTGCGCAGCATCAAAAAGCTCGAATTCGGATATGCCCTTCTTTGTGATAAGAACCTTTGTCACATCCGTTGCAAGCTGCAGCGCATCGCGGTCTCCCGTGATAATCAGAGGTTCCAGCCCTTCCTTTTCGCCGCGTCTTGCAACCGTGCCGATAATGTCGTCGCCCTCAAAGCCTTCCATCTCGAGGATGCGGATGTTCATAGCGCGCAGAACCTCTTTCATAGGCTCCATCTGCATTGCAAGCTCAGGCGGCATCTTCTTTCTGGTCGCCTTATATTCGGAATACTCCTTGTGGCGGAACGTCGGCGCCGCCAAATCAAACGAAACCGCGATATATCCCGGCTCGTATTCTTTTTCTATTTTAGAAAGCATGTTCAAAAAGCCGTAAATCCCGTGCGTGTACTGTCCGCTCTTTGTGATCATCGGCCTCTGAATCGCATAATAAGCCCTGAAAATCAGGCTGTTTCCATCAATAATAACTAATCTTTTACTATTCATTAATACTCCTACTTCTCGCGATACACCATATAGTACACCCCCGCTACAAACACCGCGCCACCGACGATATTTCCGAGCGTTACAGGCAGGAGGTTATTCACCGCAAAGCCCGCCCAGCTAAGGTTCGCAAGAGCTGAGCCCGCTACTCCGCTTGCCGCAACAAATGCCGTATTTGCCTTTGCGAAAATCCCGGCCGGAATGTAGTACATATTTGCAATACTGTGCTCAAAGCCCGAGGTTACGAACACCCAGATCGGGAAAAATATCGAAAAAATCTTTCCGATTGTGCTGTCGGCACCTGTCGCCATCCAAACCGCGAGGCAGACAAGCCAGTTGCAAAGCACGCCAAGTACGAATGCTTTGCCAAATGCGAGGTTGCATTTGCCGGCCGCAATCTTTACCGTCATGCCGCCGAGCAGGTCTGCACCGCTTCCAAAGAGACCCGAATAGTACATTAGATAAGCGATAAGCACTGCGCCCACAAAGTTTCCGATGTAAACGACCACCCAGTTTCTGAGCATGGCCCCGCAGGTAATCTTTTTGTTAAGAAGCGTCGCTGTCA
>JAEEGU010000150.1 GCA_016280485.1 Bacillota bacterium
AGCGGCGGCCTTGAGGCTGTAAAGGCTCTCGGCGTAATGCTCGAAGACAGAAACATCGCTCAGGTTTCAATCAACATGTGCGACCACAACGCAACTCCGCTCTACAGAGTAACTGAGCTTGTAAAGGCAGAGGCTGCACGTTACGGCGTACACGTAATCGGAACAGAGGTTATCGGACTTTGCCCTATGAAGGCTCTGATCGACTCCGCAGAATACTATCTCCAGATTGAGCAGTTCGATTTCAACAAGCAGGTTATCGAAAACTATCTCATCTAATAATCATATACTCGAGGAAGACCCCGCATCCGTTTTTTTGAACGGAAAAGCGGGGTTTTTTCAAAAGACAGAAAAGCACAAAATAGGTATTTGTTCAAATAATGTATAAAAAGGCTTAAAACCCAACCGTTGTGCTATAATGCATACGGTTATAAATCGAGAAATCCGTTTTGTAAAATGAGGTGTTTATTATGGCAATCAAGAAACTTATGATTAATCCGGCCTGGTGTAAAGGCTGCGGAATCTGCGCCGAGTTTTGCCCAAAGAATGTTTTGGAAATCCAGCGCGAGAAAATCAGAATAGTTGACATCGAGAGCTGCATAGGCTGCGGACTTTGCGAACTGCGCTGCCCGGACTATGCAATCTGGCTCGAAGAAAAAGAAGAAAAGGAGGAAAAGTAGGATGGCAGATCGTTTTGCATTATTGCAGGGAAATGAAGCCTGCGTAGAGGGCGCTATCACTGCCGGCATGAGATTTTACTCCGGCTATCCTATCACGCCTTCAACAGAAATCGCCGAAGGAAGTGCAGTAAGACTTCCTCAGGTAGGTGGAAAGTTCGTACAGATGGAGGACGAAATCGGCGGTATCGCTGCTGCAATCGGTGCGTCCGTTGTCGGCGTAAAGTCGATGACAGCAACCTCCGGCCCGGGATTCTCCTTAAAGCAGGAAAATATCGGCTATGCCGCAATCGCAGAGATTCCGGTAGTCGTAGTTGACGTTCAGCGTTCCGGTCCTTCCACAGGACTTCCTACAAGCCCATCACAGGGTGACGTAATGCAGGCACGCTGGGGAACTCACGGAGACCACCCGGTTATCGCAATTTCACCTTGCTCCGTACAGGACACTTACTATCAGACAATCCGCTGCTTCAATCTGGCAGAAAAGTACAGAACTCCGGTTATCCTTCTGATGGACGAAATCGTTGGCCACATGAGAGAGGGTATCGAGCTTGTTCCGGAAGAAGAGCTTCCTGAAGAGTTCAAGATTGTAAACAGAGACAACAATATGGTAGACGGAAAGCCTTATGCTTGCGCAAAGGGCGAGTATGTTCCTCACCAGCCACCGTTTGGTACAGGCACACGCTACAATATCACAGGTCTTTATTCCAACGAGTACGGTTTCCCGACAAACGACAACGATATCGCAAATGCCAAGGCGACCAGACTTATGGAAAAGATTGAAAAGAATCTTGACGACATCCTCGATTACGAAGAGGAAAACCTTGATGATGCGACTGTTGCAATTGTTTGCTACGGCGGTACTACAAGAGCCGTTATGGAAGCTGTTGCACAGCTCCGCAACCAGGGTGTAAAGGCCGGCATGTTCAGACCTGTTACAGTTTGGCCGTTCCCTGAGCAGAGACTCAAGGAAATCGCAAAGAAGGTAAAGACTGTTCTCGTTGTAGAGCACAACTACGGCCAGCTGGTTGAAGAAGTTGAAAAAGTCGTAAAGGGCGCCGCAAAGGTTGAGTTCCTCGGAAAGTGGGACGGAACAACCATCACTCCTGCCCAGATTATAAACAAGGTCAAGGAGGTAAGCAAAAATGCCAAGTAAATTAGTGGAAAAAACCTTCCGTATGGAAAACCTGCCACACATCTGGTGCCCGGGCTGCGGTCACGGAATCCTGATGAGAGATGTGGCACAGGCTATAGAAAACTGCAATCTCGACCCTGAAAAGGTAGTTATCGTATCCGGTATCGGATGCTCATCGAGAGCTGCAGGTTACATGAACTTTAACACTCTCCATACAGCTCACGGACGTGCCATCGCATTCGCAACAGGCATCAAGATGGCAAATCCGGAGCTGACGGTAATCGTAATCACAGGTGACGGCGACTGCACAGCAATCGGCGGAAACCACCTGATTCACGCTTGCCGCCGCAACATCGACATCACGGTAGTTGTATTCAACAACAACATCTACGGTATGACAGGCGGTCAGTATTCACCGACTACACCAACAGGCGAAAAGGGTACAACAGCTCCTTACGGTAACATCGATAACGTATTTGACATCACAGGCCTTGCTCAGGCAGCAGGCGCAACTTATACCGCAAGAGGTACAGCTTACCACGCTACACAGACCATAAAGCTCATCGAAAACGGCATTAAGAACAAGGGCTTCTCCCTGATCGAGGGCGTTTCCGTATGTCCTACATACTATGGTCGTAAGAATAAAAAGGGCAGCGTAGTAAAGATGATGAACTGGCAGAAGGACAATGCCATTGACGTTAAGAAGGCAGCAAACATGGACGAAAAGGAGCTCAAGGGCAAGCTCATCATCGGCGAGTTCTACAACAATCCAAGCACCACAGGCGAATACACTGAAAGATATGATGAAATCATCAAAAAGCTTGGAGGTGACAAATAATGAAAAAGGCAGAATTAAGACTTACAGGTTCCGGTGGACAGGGTGTAATCCTTGCAACCATCATTCTGGCAGAGGCAGCTTTCTTTGATAAGAAAAAGGTCGTACAGTCGCAGTCCTACGGGCCTGAGGCAAGAGGCGGAATGTGTAAGGCAGAGGTTGTAATCGACGACAATCCTATCACCTACACAAAGGTTGCAACTCCGAACTTCCTTTTGGCACTGACACAGGCAAGCTTTAACAAGTTCCACGAAACTGTTACAGACGATGCTGTTGTAATGGTAGACCACACAGTACAGGTTCCTGAAGAATATCGCAAGAGCCACAATGTGGTTATGATTCCTATCCTCGAAACAGCTTCTGTTGTTATCGGTAACCCTATGTCCGCAAACATCGTTGCTGTAGGTGCGATTAACGAAGCTCTCGGTCTTTGCACTGTAGAGTCACTTGAAAAGTCCGTTACAGGTCGTATTCCAAAGGGAACAGAAGAGCTCAACATCCGTGCACTTCACGCAGGAATGGCTCTCGTAAAGGCATCTGTCGGACACTAATATGTAAACACCTTTCTTTTGAGCAGGCATAAAGCCTGCTCTTTTTTGTTATTTTTATTGAAAAATGAGGTGTGGCAAAGCTTATTAGAGTGGAAAAAACTTGAAATCGTTGGTTTTTGTGATATAATAAAGTATAATGCTATAACTGTGAACTTTTATAAACGGTAAAAATCTATGAGACTGGTAGCACTAAGGGAATTAAACCCGGAAATGGTTTTGGCAAAGAGTATCTTTGTCAACGGCAATGTCTACATCAACAAAGGGACCAACGGTCTGGACAGATACTCGGACAGGCTGGACCGGATGGGCATCGCCTGCGTCTACATTGAGGACGAAGTTTCCGAGGCAATTGAGATTCCGGAAAGTATAACGGATGAAACTAGAACGCGTTGCAAGGATGCACTTAGAGACGCTTATTCTTCTGTGCGCGAAAATATGACCGTAGATGTCGAAAAGCTGGAGGGGCCTCTTGCAAAGCTTATGGAAGAGGTAATGGAAAACAAAGATGTCCAGATAAACCTCTCCGACATCAACGCTGTTGACGATTATACCTTTGGTCACAGCGTTTCAACGGCCGTATATGCGGCACTTATCGGCATAGACCTTGGCTTTGGAGAAATAAAAATGAAGGAGCTTTGCCTCGGCGCGATACTTCACGACGCGGGCAAAATGCTCATAGACCCGGCAATTCTTCGCAAAGAAGGAAAGTTGACCGAGGACGAGTTCAAGGAAATCAAAAGGCATCCGCAGCTCACATATGATATCCTTTCGCGGTGCAAATCATTAAGCGAGGATGTCAGACTCATAGGGCTGCAGCATCACGAAAGACTGAACGGAAAAGGTTATCCGAACAGACTTGGCGGTTATCGCATCAGCGCTTACGGCAGAATAGTTGCCGTTGCGGATGTTTACGATGCTCTGTCTTCGGACAGATGCTATCGTTCGCGCTGGCCGAACAACAAGATTCTTGATTATCTCACAGAGGAGTCGGGAAAATCATTTGATAACGAAATGGTCGCAAGCCTCTTAAAGAGAATCGCCGTATATCCGACGGGCTCTCAGGTAAGGCTTTCGGACGGCAGCCAGGCGCTGGTGGTTCGTCAGAACGAGCAGATGCCGCTTCGTCCGGTGGTTCGTGTATTCAAAAATCCGGAGGGACATATAATCCCCGTACAGCAGATAGATATGATGGAACGACTCTCCATCACAATAGTTGCATCTCAGCTTGAGATTCAGCGTGAGGAAGAACAGCAAAGTGCGTTCAAGAATCTCAGGAAGGAGATGTGGGGTCAGATAGGATAGGAGTACCAATATGAGACTGGTTTTAACAGAAAACTTGACACCGCAAATGACGCTTGCGCGAAATGTGTACAAGATGGGTTGCGTTTACCTAAAGGCGGGACAGCGCAACATCAGCAAGTATCGCGAAAGACTCGAGGATTTGGGCGTTGACTATGTCTACATCCACGATGAAGCATCCGAGGGCATCGATATTCCTGAGGTTGTATCAGAGGAGACACGTCACAAGTGCCAGGATGCGCTGCGTACAACCTTCTCCACACTGGAGAATAACATGCCTATTGATGTAAACATGTTCAAAGGGCCTGTAAACACTCTGATGGCGGAGATTATGAACAACAGCGAGGTTCAGGTCAGCCTGACGGATATTTCGTCCATGGACGAATATACCTTCGGCCACAGCGTTTCGACGGCGGTGTACTCTTTGATTATCGGACAGGAATTAAAGCTGCCAAAGGAGCAGCTCCAGGAGCTTGCAATGGGAGCAATCCTTCACGATGTCGGAAAGGTTAGATTGGATTCCAGAGTTCTGTTCAAGGAAACAAAACTTACCGACAGCGAATTTGAGCAGATACGCAAGCATCCGGAATACAGCTTTGAGATACTCAAGTATTGCAGAAATATGAGCAACGATGCAAAGATGATCAGCTTTACTCATCACGAGAGGCTGGACGGCTCCGGTTACCCTCGTCACTTAAAAGGTAACCAGCTGGGTCTTTTTAGCCGCATAGTTGCGGTTGCGGACGTTTACGATGCACTTTCCACAAACCGTTGCTACCGCAAGGCTTGGCCGGTTAACAAGGTTGTGGATTTCCTTACAAAGATTGCGGGAACGGAGCTCGATAACGAGCTTGTTGCGGCACTTATCAAAAAGGTTGCAATCTTCCCGAACGGTACGGAGGTAAAGCTTTCGGACGGCAGCTACGCTATAGTTGTAAGCCAGAACGAGCAGATGCCTTTCCGCCCGGTAGTAAGAGTTGTAAGGGACAAGGACATGAACGCCGTGCATCCTTACGGCATTGACCTCATGCGAGATCTCAACATCACCATCGTTGCGTCACAGATGGAGCTCGAAATGGAAGAGGAAGAGCAGAAAAAGATTATAGTTTAAGTG
>JAEEGU010000151.1 GCA_016280485.1 Bacillota bacterium
GCCGAGGGACTCTTTGATGCTCCGGCAGCTGAAATAAACGATGCAGCTGGCATTATTAATCTGTTGTTTGCGGGTAATGTAGGGGCGGCGCAGAGAGTGGACTTAATTGTTCGTGCAGCAGCTGTCACAGAAAAAAAAGGACTCCCTGTGCGTTGGCACATAGTGGGGGATGGTTCGGAGCTTGCGGCCTGCAAGGAGCTGGCGACTGAGCTTGGAGTAGAAAATGTAATCTTCCACGGGCGGCATCCTGTGGAGGAAATGCCGAAGTTCTACGGTATGGCGGACGCAATGCTGCTCACACTTGATGATGACGAGGTTATTTCGTATACGCTGCCCGGCAAGATTCAGTCTTACATGGCGGCGGGCAAGCCGGTAATCGGCTCGGCGAACGGCGAGACGCCGCGAGTGATTGCGGATGCGGCTTGCGGAATCTGCGCGCCGGCAGGCTCTGCAGAAGCCTTGGCAGAGGCCGTGCAGTCCTTCGCTTCCATGACTGTGGATCAGCGCCGCGAAATGGCGCAAAACTCGGCCTCGTACTATGCGGCCCACTTCCGCCGCGAAATCTTTATGGATAAACTTGAAACGGAATTAATGGAATGGACAAAGTTCTGATTACCGGTATAACCGGGCGCAGCGGACAGTATTTTCTGGATGAGCTGATTGCGGCGTTCCCCAAGGGCGTCAGCATCAGGGCGCTTGTCCGCAAGACGTCTGACCGCGCGAAGCTTGAAAAGTTAATAGAAATGGGCAGGGATGTTGAGATATTCGAAGGAAATCTGGCCGATGAAAAGTCGCTTGACGCGATGACGCGAGGCATGGACATGGTGTTTCACATCGCGGGAGTTGGCTCGTCGCTGGGGCTCGTGCGCGCGGCGCTGCCAAACGGAGTGAAGAGATTTGTGCTCGTTCATACGACCGGTATTTATTCGAAATACAAGGCCGCCGGTGAAGGCTATCGCAGGACCGAGGCGGAGATTCGCAGGCTGATTGCCGAGGAAAATAGGAAACTTGCAGGTTCTATCGATTTTGACGATAAAATAGAAAAGCGGACGAACAACAACGTCAATGATAATAATCTTGTCACCGAAAAGATAGATTTAACGATTCTGCGTCCAACTATGATTTACGGCAGCCTAGACGATGAGAACATGGTTAAGTTTATCAAGATGACCGACAAACTGCGCGTTTTCCCTATGGTAAGCGGCGGGCACTATGCACTTCAGCCTGTGCACCAGCAGGATCTTGGCAGGGCATACCTGCAGGTGCTGAATATGCTACTGAATCGCGGTATTGACGAAAGTACAAAAGCAATCGAAACAAACGAACCCGTCACCAAACAGATTCCAAGACCAGCGACCCCGCACGACAGGGAATATATTCTCTCCGGCGGGACTGTAATTGACCTTATCGATATTATGAAGATGATTAGCGAATATCTTGGGAAGAAAACCACATTCTTTAGCGTACCGTTCGGTATAGCGTACGTCGGGGCGTGGGGAGTGTACCTTGTCTCGCTTGGGAAAGTGGATTATCGCGAGAAAGTACAGCGACTGGTGGAACTGCGCAATTATCCGCACGATGTGGCAAGTCGCGACTTTGGTTATAATCCGATGCCATTCAACGAGGGCCTCCGCCGCGAGGTTGCTCTTTACAAAAATCGATAGAGTTATGGTCTGAGGAGCCAAAACTGCGCCCCAGGCCATAAAACGAAAAACGGCGAAAATATGTACAACAGATTCTTAAAAAGGTTAATAGATTTTATCCTAGCGCTTGGGGGCATTATCGTGCTCGCAATCCCGATGCTGATTCTCGCAATCGTTGTGAAATGCGATAGCAAAGGACCGGTGTTTTTTATGCAAAAACGCGTAGGCCTGCACAAAGAGACATTTATGATGCCAAAGTTCCGCTCTATGTACACGGAAACGCCGGCGGAGATGCCGACGCATATGTTAAACGACCCTGCGAGGTGGATAACAAAGAGTGGGGTTGTTTTGAGAAAGACCTCGCTTGATGAGCTACCGCAGCTCTTCTCAATTCTGAAGGGCGACATGGCGGTGATTGGGCCGCGGCCGGCGCTGTGGAATCAGGACGACCTCATTGCCGAGCGCGAAAAATATGGTGCAAACGATATTCGGCCGGGGCTTACCGGCTGGGCGCAGATTAACGGCCGTGATGAGCTGGAAATCGCGGACAAGGCGGCGCTCGACGGAGAGTATGCGCAGTGCCTTGCATCGGGCGGCTTTAAGGCCTTTGCCATGGACTGCAGGTGCTTCCTGGGAACGATTGCATCGGTGCTAAAGCACGAGGGTGTGGTTGAAGGCGGCACAGGAGTTGTTAAAGAAAAGGAAAACAGTTGAAAATGAATGAAAAAGGCTTGGATAATGTAAATCCAAGCCTTTGTGTTTTTTGTATTATGTCGTGCGGCCTACGCCTCGACTTCATTATGCTTTTTCTGCCAGATATTAATTGCGATGCCCATACCGAGCATCGTGTAGAACAGCGGCATTACGGATACTGTCGAGTCATCGACGAGGCCTGTGAAAACAAAGCCTGTTACGCCGAGGGCAACGCCGATGCCGGCGATGTCCATAAATGACATATCTCTGAAGTCCTTGCGGATGTAGATGCCTACGCTCTGAACGATGTAATAGAAATACAGCGCCAGCAGGGCGAGAACCGAGATTCCGCCTGTGCCGACCCATGCACCCATGTACATGCAGTGCGGCTTGTCGACGATGATGTCGATGGCTGTTGTAAATGTACCGGAGTTATATTTGCCCACATAGTCGTTATGTGGGAAGTAGATGCAGTATGTATCTGCACCGTGACCAATCAGGGTTGTTTCCTTCATCATAGGAATCGTGCGCGACCAAATGTATCCACGGCCCGAACCGAACTCAGGGTTGTTTTTGAAGCCTACGGAAGGTATAGGATCGAGGTTCACGAGGGCTCCGAGCCCGTTCAGATAATATGCGCCGTTTTCCGTGAGCTTGAAGTTCCAGTCGTGCTCGTTGTTATCCGCCGAGAAAATGGCATACATGGCATTGTTCTGGTCCATGGCGAGCGTGAATGTGCAGTTTGTAAATGCAGGGTCGGCAAATGTGTAGCGGCCTGCTTGGTCGGTAGGAACTAGAGTCATTTCGTTACCTGCGGCATCAGCGCAGTAAACGCCGCCGCCGTTTTCGGGAACAACGATGTCAAAGGTCTGGCCGTCCATTCCGATGTGAATGTTGTAGCCGTCGGTGTCGAAATAGTCGAGGTGATGTTCGGTAACTTCTTCGGCAGCTGAAACCTTTGTGGTTAAATCTCCGAAGACTATGCCAAGTTCTGCGGTCCAGCGTTCAACTGTCATAGCGCCTATTACTGCCGTAATCAGAAGCAGTACGATTACAGGCTTCCACCAGCGGAGAATCTTTTTGTTGAGAACTATGAATGCGAGCAGAACTACGACTGCCATACCGAAGAAACCACCGGATGAAGCAGCTCCGATCAGGTTGAACAGGAGCAGTGCAAAGAGTGCGCCCCAAACGAGAGGCTTCCATTTGGCGTCTTCCTTTATTCGTTCAATGCTGCGGATAAAGAGCAGTCCCACGATTGGAATCAGCAGTGTCAGGTAGAACGATACATAGTTGATGTTGTAAACCGTCTGGTAAATCTGACGATCCTGGAATGTAAAGCTCAGTATCTGTTCGCCTCTGGATGCGGCATCATCGATGAGCTCATTCAGCATCTGCCCGCTTTCTGTCAGGATGTTAGGCGTAATCAGCTTTTGACCGAGTGCTGTTCTGAAAAAGTCGTGGTCGGTAGCCTGCGTGATACCGAGGATGCCGAGGATGGTGCTCGAAATAAATATCGGATAGAGTAGCCACTTTACATTCTTTTCCGTATTTACATAATTGATGACCATAAACAGCATCAGCATATAAGCGAGAAGCGATGCGGTGCCTTCGAAACGGTCAACATATCCCCACCATGCGAATTCCTTGTAGTCCGAAAGCGCATAGGATATGATTACAAAGGCCGAATAAACA
>JAEEGU010000152.1 GCA_016280485.1 Bacillota bacterium
ACCTTTGGAAGACCTGTACCGAGGTCTCTGCCTCTTGCCTCTCTTGTTTCGATAATCTCCGTTCCATCTTCGTCGTGTTCAACAATCGCACAACCGATATGAATCTTTAAATCCTCGGCCGTTCTCTCTCCGATGAGAAGACTGTATGTCTTTCTCATGTAGTTTATGATTGCTTCGTTGAATTTGTCGCCCGCATGGCGGATGGAGGTTGATGCAACGATACCGCCAAGTGCAATAATTGCAATGTCTGTGGTACCGCCACCGATATCTACGATGAGACATCCCATCGGATCGTCAACAGGAAGCTCGCAGCCGATAGCCGCTGCCATAGGTTCTTCGAGGATATAAACCTCTCTCGCGCCCATTGCCCTGACAACCTCCTCTACCGCGCGCTTTTCAACCTCTGTAACGCCGCTTGGAACACCAACAACCACTCTGAGCTTGTTGGATTTGTTCTTTGCGAGCGCTCTTGCGATGAGTTCCTTTAACATTTCGGCAGTCATATCAAAGTCGGATATAACGCCGTCCTGCAGAGGTCTGACAACATCAATACTTTGTGGCGCCTTTCCGAGCATTTCCTTTGCAGGCTTTCCAACCGCAATGATTTTGCCGGAATAATTGTCCCTCGCGATTACTGAAGGCTCGTTTACCACTATGCCCTTGTCAGGCATGTAAATCAGGGTATTGGCCGTTCCTAAATCTATTCCCATGTCCTTTGTAAATCCAAAAAACATATTATTTCCTCCAATCGATTACTCTAAATTTTGTTCCCAACCCGAGCGTTTATTATATCATCATTCGGGCCCTTTTGCAATACTAACAAGACTAATTAGTCACATCGAGCGCCTCTGTAAGCTCAATTTCACTGTGTCTTTCCTTAAAATAGTTCAGTGTGAAATCATTTGCGAAGAGGACAATCGGCCTCTCGAAATGGTCGTACACGAGCATGCACCTGCTGTCGATCGCATCCTTTGCGGCCTGTTCCTGCGCAGGATTTAACCATCTTGCGAGCTTAAAATCAAGCGGCATCATACGAATTTCGGCATTGTACTCGTTTTTCAGCCTGTATTCGAAAACCTCAAACTGCAGTTGTCCGACAGCACCGATGATTACCTCGTTGTACGCGTTGTGGTACACCTGAACCGCACCCTCCTGGGCGAGCTGGCTCGTTCCCTTTTGGAACTGCTTTACCTTCATGGTGTCCTTTGGCGAAACCATGGCGAAAAGCTCCGGCGGGAATGTAGGCAGCGGCTCGAAAAAGAGCGGCTCCTTTGTGGTGGTCAGCGTATCGCCGACCTGGTAATTTCCCGTATCATATATACCGATGATATCCCCCGGATATGCACTCTCAACATTTTCACGCTCGTTTGCCATGAGCATGATGGACTGCGCAATCTTGACCTCCTTGCCCGTACGGGAAAGTGTTGCGCTCATGCCGCGCGTGAATGTGCCGGAGCAGATTCTGAAGAACGCGAGTCTGTCTCTGTGCGCCGGATTCATATTCGCCTGAATCTTGAAGATGAAGCCGCTAAAGAAATTCTCAGTCGGAAGGACTTCACCCGTCGTGGTCTTGCGCGCACCGGGCGCCGGTGACATGTCGAGGAAGTGCGATAAGAAAGGCGTTACGCCAAAGTCCGCAAGTGCCGAGCCGAAGAAGACCGGCGAAAGCTTGCCCGCCGCCACCTTTGTGAGGTCGAGCTCATTTCCCGCTCCGTCCACAAGCTCAATCTCTGCGCGAAGGTCCGCAAGCGTTGCAGGGCTAAGATATTCCTCAAGCTCACTACCGAAAACCCCATCGGGACCAAGCTCTATTTCCTGCTTTTGTTTGTACAGATATACCTTGTTTTTGAGTCTGTCGTAGATTCCGTGGAAATTAAGTCCGCTTCCAATCGGCCATGTAACCGCCACGCTCGGAAGTCCGAGCACATCCTCAAGCTCCTGCATGAGGTCGAGCGGATTTTGAGCCTCTCTGTCGAACTTGTTCATAAAGGTGAAAATCGGAATACCGCGCATGCTGCAGACCTTGAAAAGTTTTTTGGTCTGAGCCTCGATACCCTTTGCTCCGTCGATAACCATTACCGCGCTGTCAACGGAGGTCAGGATACGGTAGGTGTCCTCACCGAAGTCGTTATGGCCCGGCGTGTCCATGATGGATATTACCTTGCCGTCATATTCAAAGTGCATTACCGATGATGTTACGGAAATACCCCTCTGCTTTTCTATTTCCATCCAGTCGGAGGTGGCGAATTTCGCATTGCGTCTCGCCTTTACCGTACCCGCTTCGCGAATTGCACCGCCGTGAAGCAGCAGCTTTTCGGTGAGGGTGGTCTTACCTGCGTCCGGGTGGGATATAATGCCGAATATTCTTCGGCGTGATATTTCTTCCTGTATTGAAGCCATTTAATTTAAGTTTGCCTTTCTTTTTAGAGTTCGTGCATGAAAAGTCCCGAACCGAGCTTTGGCTCGAACCATGTGGACTTTGGCGGCATTACCATGTCATTGTCCGCTACCGACAAAAGGTCGGAAATGTCAACAGGATAAACCGCAAATGCCAGCTTCATGTCGCTTTCGGCACGGCGCTTTAATTCGTCTAAGCCTCTGATTCCGCCGACAAAGTCGATTCTCTTGTCGGTACGAGGGTCTGCGATGCCAAGTATCGGTGCGAGGAGGTTTTCCTGCAGAATCGATACATCAAGGCTGCCGATTGCATCATTTGGAATGATGGACGGATTTGCAGTAAGCTTGTACCAGTGTCCTTCAAGATACATTGAAAACTCGTGCTTTGCCGCCGGGCGATAGGTTTCGGTACCCATGTCCTCTACCGCAAAGCCTGCCTTTTCGATTGCCTTTATAAATTCATCCTTTGAAAGGCCGTTTAAGTCCTTCAAAACTCTGTTGTAGTCGAAAATCTTAAGGTCGCTGTCCGGGAAAATTACCGCCATGAAGTAGTTGAACTCTTCATCGCCGGTGTAATTCGGATTTTCCTCTCTTCTCTTCATGCCGACCTTGCATGCGGATGCGGATCTGTGGTGACCGTCCGCAATGTAGAGCGCAGGAATCTCCTTGAAGAGATTTGTGAGGTTCTCTGCCAGTGCGTCATCCTCGATTACCCAAAGTGTATGGGAAATGCCATCGCTTGTCTTTGTGTCGTATTCAGGCTTGTTTGCATTCATATATCCCTCAACGAGTGTGCGGATGCGCTTGTCATCTCTGTAGGTCAGGAAAACCGGCTCAGTATCTGTATTGCAGGTATCAAAGTGGTTGATTCTGTCGATTTCCTTTTCAACTCTGGTCTTTTCGTGCTTTTTGATAATATTATTCTGGTATTCGTCAACGGAAACGCAGCCGACGATACCTGTCTGAACACGACCGTCCATTACCTGCTTGTATATGTAAAGCTTTGGTCTGTCTTCTCTGATAAATACACCCTTTTCAAGGTTTTCTGCGATATTGCTCTTTGCCTTTTCGTATACGCTCTTGTCATATGCATCGAGGCTGTCCGGCATATCTATTTCAGCTCTGCAGATATGCAGAAAGCTGTATGGGTTACCCTTTGCCATTTCCTTGGCTTCTTCTCTGTTCATAACATCGTAAGGCAGGGAAACAACCTGACTTGCGTACTTTGCAGCCGGTCTTACGGCTCTGAATGGTCTTACTGTTGACATTGAATTGTCCTCCTTGAATTGTTTCGCATCTTAAATTATCTCAAATTTATCCGATACGGCTCAATATAAAATCTGTAACCTGCTCTATGTTCATTGATGTTGTGTCTACCTCAAGTGCATCGTCTGCCTTGCGCAAAGGGGTCACCTTGCGTGTCGTGTCCTGGGTGTCACGCTTTACCATATCCTCGAGCACTTCCTCAAAGGTAGTCTTTTCGCCCTTTGCGGTAAGCTCTGCAAAGCGGCGTCTTGCGCGCTCTTCGCTGCTTGCCGTAAGGAAGAATTTGTACTGCGCATTCGGGAACACTACCGTCCCTATGTCACGACCGTCCATGACCACGGACTTTGTCTCTCCCATAGCCTGCTGAAGCTTCACAAGCTTTTGCCTTACCTCCGCTATGGCGGAGCAGTCGCTTGCAAGCATGCTGACCTCCGGTGTGCGGATAAGCCCGCTTACATCGGTGCCGTCAAGAAGAGTTTTGCCATGGTCAAAATCGATGTCTGTTGAATCGAGTAGCTCCCTAAGCTCTGCAGGATTATGCATGTCGATGCCCTTTTCGCGGATCTTGTAGCCAAAGGCTCTGTACATGGCTCCCGTGTCGATGTAGTCAATATCAAGCTCCTTTGCAAGCGCTTTTGCTATCGTTGATTTGCCGCTGCCTGCGGGGCCGTCTATTGCAATTTGATAAATCTTTTCCATTTTATTTTTTCTTTTTACTGCCGAGCAGCTTTTCGATTTCGGCAACAAATGTGCTGACGTCGGTAAACTGCCTGTAAACCGAAGCGAAGCGCACGTAAGCTACCTCATCCACCTTTTGAAGCTGTTCCATGATGAGCTCGCCTATAAAATTCGACGAAACTTCCTTTTCCATCATATTGTTAAGGCCTCTCTCAATTTCAGAGACTATGCGATCGATTTCATCGGCTGTAACCGGACGCTTTTCGCAGGCCTTTATGATGCCGTTCATAATCTTGTTGCGGTCAAAGGCTTCACGACTGCCATCCTTTTTAACCACCATCAGAACCATTTCCTCCACCTTTTCATAGGTGGTGAATCTTTTGCCGCAAATGTCGCATTCTCTGCGGCGTCTGATGGCATGTCCCTCTTCGGTATGACGTGAGTCAATTACCTTTGTATCCTCATTTTCACAATACGGGCACTTCATTAGCATTCCTCCTTCG
>JAEEGU010000153.1 GCA_016280485.1 Bacillota bacterium
AAGCTGATCGAAAGATTCGGACTCTCCGAAATTCAGGCTCAGGCGATCCTCGACATGAGACTTGCCCGCCTGCAGGGACTCGAGCGCGAAAAGATCGAAGCCGAGTACAAGGAGTTAATGGAAAAAATCGCTTACTACAATTCTCTCCTCGCTGACGAGCATCTTTTGATGGGCGTTGTAAAGGACGAGCTTTTGGAAGTAAAGAAAAAGTGGGCAGATCCGCGCCGCTCAAAGATTGTTGCGGCAGAGGACGATTTCGATGAGGCAGACCTTGTTGAGGAGCAGAACGTTGCAATCACCCTCACCCACCTCGGATACATAAAGCGCGTTCCTGCGGACACCTACAGGACACAGCGCAGAGGAGGCAAGGGCATCACAGGCCTTACCACACGCGAGAACGATTTCGTGCGCAACCTCATCATAACCTCGACGCACGACAATCTCATATTCTACACCAACACCGGAAAGGCCCACAGACTCAAGGCTTACGAGATACCGGAAGCGACACGCACCGCAAAGGGCACACCTGCCGTAAACTTCCTCTCGCTCATGCAGCGTGAAAGAATTACTGCGGTACTCTCCGCTCCGGAGGGCAGTGACGACAAATACCTCATTCTCGTTACAAAGCAGGGTACAATCAAAAAGACCGCAATTTCCGAGTTCAACACGAACAGAAAGACCGGCCTGATTGCGATTTCCCTTAAAGAAGGCGACGAACTTGTCGATGTAAAGCAGACATCCGGCACCGATACAATCATTATCGTAACCAAGAACGGCAAGTGCATCTCCTTCTCCGAAGAGGATGTTCGTCCGATGGGTCGTATCGCGGGCGGCGTTCGTGCAATCAAGCTCGAGGATGACGATGAAGTCGTTTCAATGGAGCTTGTTCAGCCGGGCGAAGAGTTGCTGGTTGTAACAAAGAACGGCTTCGGAAAGAGAACCCCTGTTACCGAATACAAGATTCAGGTACGCGGAGGCAAGGGCCTCCTCACCTACGACAAGGCGAAGTTCCGCAAGACCGGCGAGCTGGTCGGCGCAATGGTTGTAGCAGAGGATGATGATGTACTCCTCATCAATTCCGACGGAATCATCATCAGAATCAACGCATCCGAGGTATCAAGACTCGGTCGCGCAACTCAGGGCGTAAAGATTATGAAGGTTGACGGAGATGCCGAAATCGTTGCAATGGCAAAGGCCATCAAGGATGAAGACGAGGACGGCGAAGACGCAGGTTCTTCCGACGAAGGCTCAGGCAAATAAGACAGACAAAATGTAATTACACGGCGGACAAAGCATAAAACGTGCTTTGTCCGTTGATTTTTTGGGTAATATAATTTATATTAGAATATGGCTTTTGAGAACAAACAGGAAAGGAGTTTTCAATGGGAGACAAATTAAGATTTGAAGTGCCCGGTAAGCTTGAATACATGCAGACCGTGCGCCTTACGGTCGGCTCAATCGCATCGCTTTGCGGCTTTGACGTAGAGGCTGTCAACGATGTGCAGCTTGCGGTAGAGGATGCCATCAAGTTCGTGGTTTGCCACGGTGGCGAGGGCTTCAGCGAAACCTTTGATGTAGAGGCCGAAATCGGCGAAAAGGAGCTTAAGATAAGCGTTTCGGATTATTCAAGTCCGGGAAAGGTGAGCCGCGAGAACAGGCATTTTTGCATGCGCTGCCCGGAAGAGGGCGACATGGGCATATTTGTTATAGACAGCTTGATGGATTCCTACAAGCTGGAAGTACGCGAGGATGGCTGTAAAAAGCTCATAATGGTGAAAAACAGATGACAGACAGAGAAAGCTTCAATCTCTTTCATCAGACAAAGGACATAGCCCTTCGCAACAAAATCGTAGAGGAAAATCTCTATATGGTGGAAATTCTGATACGAAAATACATGAACAAGGGCGTTGATTACGACGATCTCTATCAGGTCGGCGCAATGGCGCTTGTGAATGCGGTCGAGCGCTTCGATCCGAGTCGCGGCTACGAGTTTTCGAGCTTTGCGACCCCTACAATCCTCGGCGAAATTCGTAAGTATTTTCGCGACAAGGAATGGGCGATGAAGGTCCCGCGCCGCCACAAGGAGATAGCGACCATGGTGCCGGAGGCAAAGGACCGCCTGACGGAAAAGCTGGGCAGGACCCCTACTCCTACAGAGATAGCGACCGAGCTTCGTATTCCGCTCGACGAGCTTCTTACCGCCATGGAGTCGGCAAAGGCTTACGCTACGCAGTCGCTGAACGTTACCTTCGGTGACGGCGGTGAAGACGGCGAAAACGCGATGCTTGAAAAATTCCTTGCCGTAACCGACAAGGGCTACGAAAGCGTCGAGCTTTCCGAGGTAATCGAGACTGTGATTGCGAGCATGAGCGAGCGGGAAAAGGCTTTTTTTGAAAAGAGATATTTACAAAACAAAACGCAGGCGGAAATTGCCGAAGAGCTCGGCGTTTCCCAGATGACAATTTCACGAACGGAAAAGGAAATTCGGCGAAAATTTGCCGAAGAACTGCATAAATAAAGGACAGAAGAAAGATTATTTCTTTACTCTGTCCTTTATTTTTGACCGGTTTTTGTCCGGCCCGCATCGCTGCGGCTTTGACAAAAGGCGCGAAAAGGAGTATGCTATTCCTATTAAGGTAAAAAGGAGATAAATCTAATGAAAAGAGTATTTTCAGGCGTACAGCCGACAGGAAACTTACACATCGGTAATTATCTGGGCGCGCTGAAACAGTTCGTGGAATTGCAGAATGAGGCGGAATGCGTTTACTGTGTTGTAGACCTCCATTCCATCACCCTGCCGCAGGATCCTAAGGAGCTCCGCAGTCACATCCTTGACATTGCGGCTCTTTACATGGCAGTTGGAATCGACCCTAAGAGATCGACCATTTTCATTCAGTCCGAGGTGTCTCAGCATGCCGAACTGTCTTGGGTACTCACTTGCAGCTCATACACAGGTGAACTCTCGAGAATGACTCAGTTCAAAGATAAGGCAAAGGGCAAGGAATCCGCACCGACCGGACTCTTCACCTATCCGCTCCTCATGGCGGCGGACATTCTGCTCTATGATTCCGATATCGTGCCGGTAGGAAACGACCAAAAGCAGCACATCGAGCTTGCTCGCGACATCGCAATCAGAGTAAACAACCGCTTTGACAAAAAGGTGTTCGTCGTACCTGAAGGCCAGTTCGTAAGAGAAGGCGCACGTGTTATGGCGCTTGACGAACCTACCGCAAAGATGAGCAAATCTGCGGAAAATCCGCACAGCAGAATTTCCCTTCTCGACGACGATAACAAAATTAAAAAATCTATCATGAAGGCAACGACAGACTCTCTTGCGAGGGTTCATTTCGATATCGAAAACCAGCCGGGAGTATCAAACCTCATGACCATTTATTCGGTATTCTCCGGTAAGAGCCTCGAGGAAATCGAAAAGATGTACGACGGAAAGGGCTACGGCGATTTCAAAAAGGATCTTGTTGAGGTTACCATCGACGGAGTTCGCCCAATCCGTGAAAAATTCTATGAAATTCGTCAGTCACAGGAGCTCTTGACCGCGCTCGACGAAGGCCGCGACAGAGCTACAGTAATTGCCGAAAAGACACTTAAGAGAGTATTCGATACCTTCGGACTCGGTCGCAAATAGCGGCCTGCCCGGCAAAAAGGAAGAAACATGACACTACTACAGCTTAGGTACATAATGGAAATATACAACAGTGGATCGATAAATCAGGCCGCAAAAAACCTGTTTATGTCGCAATCCACGGTTTCTGCTGCCATAAAAGAGGTGGAGGAAGAGCTTGGAATTATTATTTTCAGGCGTACCAACCGCGGAATTACCGTTACCGAGGACGGCCAGGAGTTCATAGCGAACATAAAGCCTCTCCTCGAGCAGGAAAAGAAAATCCGCAAATATTACAAAACAAAGGGTAAAGAAGAGGAGCCGCGCATCGCGATTTCTCTCCAGCGCTATGCCTTTTGCGCAGAGGCCTTTGTGCAGTTCATGCGCAGACAGACCGCGGAGTCCTATGACTTCAAGATAAAGGAATGTGACATGGGTCAGGTCATCGAGGATGTGTCCATGAGAAAGAGCGAGCTTGGAATCCTGTATTTTTCCGATATCACGCAAAAGTATCTGGAGCACATCTTCCGTGATGCAAGGCTCGAGTTTCGCCCAATAGCCGAGGCGAGACCGAAGGCATTCTTTAACCGTCATCATCCTCTTGCCGCGCAGACCAGCGTGAGTCTGGCAGAGCTTGGGCAGTATCCGTGCGTCGTCTTCGAAAAGGACGAATCCACGCCGATGGGCTTCGCCGAGGAGGTTGGCATGAACGACGTCTTCGAGTACGCAAGACTTATCAAAATAAACGACCGTGCGACGCTCTACAACATCATCGCAAACACCGACGCGGTTTCTACCGGAAGCGGAATACTTCCGAAGGGTTATGTTGACGAGCGCATCGTTGCGCGCCCGATTTCGGACGATATCGACAATATGCACATCGGCTACATAAAGATAGAGGATGCCGCACTCAGCGATACGGCAAAGGACTACATAAGGATTCTGAAAGAAATTTTAAAGGACAGGTAATGCCCCATGGAGCAGTTTGAATTAAAGGAAAAGCAGAGTTTCAAGATTTTTCACAACCTAGTGCCTATTATCAAGGTTTATACCGCACTTTTCATGATAAAACCTCAGCAGATAGGAGCCAGAAAGGCAAAGGCAGAAGGCGATTTCGAAAAGGAGCGTGAAATAATAAAGACAGGATGCAATAAGTGGGCAAGGTTTCTGATGAAATCCTTCGGAGCAACCGTCGATGTAGAGGGTTATGAAAACCTGCCGGACAAAGGCCCCGTTGTTTTTGTGTGCAACCACCAGGGCTACGGAGATATTCCGGTTCTGTATTCGGTAATTGACAAATTCCAGTTTGGATTTCTGGCAAAGACAGACCTTTCAAAGCTGCCCGGATATTCCGAATGGATGAAGGATTTCCGCACCCTTTTCCTGGAAAGAGGAAATTCCAGAGAGGCGCTCAAAACAATAAACGAAGCGGTTGAGCTTTTAAATAACGGTTTTTCAATTCTGGTATTCCCCGAGGGGACCCGTTCCCACGGAAATCCTATGAGGGTTTTCAAAAAGGGAAGCTTAAAGCTTGCAACAAAGGCAGAGGTTCCAATCGTTCCGATTACGCTCGTAAATACATATACGTATTTTGAGCAGCAGGGTTATTTCAAGGGTAATCACGCAAAGATGATTATTCACAAGCCTATTGAAACAAAGGGAATGTCCCGCCACGAGCAAAACGAGCTGCCGGAAAGAGCATTCTGGATCATTCGGAACGAGCTCAACAAATACGAGCCGCAGCCGGAGCTTCCTCTCGATGAAGACGGTAATTTCCAGGATCCGAATGCTGTGAAAGAGGCTGAAAAAGAAGGCGCAGAAGAATAAAAACAAAAATATACGTAAAAGTGCAACAAATTTTGCTTGCACTTCTCGGAAAGCTATGCTATGATAGAGTCACAGGATAATGAAATTTTCTCATCACAACACTTTCAATAAGCAAGATGCCACATCGCAAGGTGTGGCATCTTGCTTTTTTGTATATTTTACATTATCATAAAAGTGGATGAGTCTATCCAAAATCTAAGAACTACAGGAGGCTTCTTTCATGCAAAAAGAACCGGTACTAATCATAATGGCTGCAGGAATGGGATCGAGATACGGCGGATTAAAGCAGATGGATCCTGTCGGAAGCGGCGGAGAAGCAATACTTGATTTTTCAATATATGACGCCATGATGGCGGGCTTTAACAAGGTTATCTTTGTAATCAAGCACGAAATTGAAGAGGATTTCAAAAAGCTCATCGAGGGCAGAGCCGACAGGTTTATGGAGGTCGAATATGCCTACCAGGAGCTTTCCGATATTCCCGCGGGCTACAGCATTCCCGAGGGTCGTGTAAAGCCCTGGGGTACCTGCCATGCGGTCCGTGCGGCAAGGAACCTTGTGGATGGACCCTTCTGCGTCATAAATGCCGACGATTATTACGGTCCGGGTGCATTCCAGACCATGTATGAATATCTTAAAACGGCTGAGGAGGGTCACTATGCCATGGTAGCGTATGACCTAGAGAAAACTCTCACCGAGCACGGCTCTGTGGCAAGAGGTGTATGCGTTGAAAAGGACGGATACCTTGCCCGTATCGACGAAAGAACGAAGATTATGTGGCACGAGGGCGGAATTGCTTACACAGAGGACGACGGCAAAACCTTCGTGAGTGTGTCTAAGGGTACACCGGTGTCGATGAACTTTTGGGGCTTCACAAAGGGCTTCATGGGCGAGCTCGATAACGGTCTTAATGAGTTTTTGGACGATGCGCTTAAAAACAATCCTCTGAAGGGCGAATATCTTTTGCCGTTTAAGGTTGAAGAGCTGCTGTCGGCCGGCAAGATCAGCGTTCGGATGTTAAGATCCTCCGACCAGTGGATCGGAGTTACATACAAAGAGGATAGACAGGGTGTTGTGGACGCTCTGCAGTCCAAAAAGGACAAGGGTATTTATCCGGACAAGCTTTGGAAGTAGTTTTGGAAGTAGATGAGGTGCAGGATTTGGAAAAGCGTTCAAGCGTAGATTTTCTGAGGATGATGGAAAGGCGACACTACATGCGGATAATTTCCGCCACAGTGGCGCTTTTGCTTGTTCTTGTAGCTATTGTGATTTGGTTTTTTGGTGCGGTTCACGAGACGATTATGACCTCGGACGGCACTCTTGAATTAGATACGATATCGGTGAGAGTTTTTCTGCTGATGCTGACCTTTACCATGCTCACCTATCTGATATATATCTTCATCTGGCAAAAGGCACAGTCTCAAACGATGAAGAAACAGTCCCTGTCGGCGGTTTATATGGCCGACGCCATCGAGACTCACTATGCCTGCTTTATTCTGCTTGATCTTAAAGAGGGCACATACGAATATCTGCGCGGCAACGGGCGTTTCCTGCAGTCGATTCCGAGAAAGGGCAAATATGGAGATTTCATGAATTTTCTCTTTTCGATAGCGGCAAAGGAAGAAGAGAAGGTTCGCATGGAAAGCCTCATGCGACCTGACGCCTTACGCGAGAGACTTAAAGTCGCGGAGCAAAATGAAGAGTCCGCAGAGGTCAAGGACTGCTTTAAGGTAAGGTTTTTCGGAGAACGCTGGAACAACTTCACTCTCCTCGCTGTTGAAAAGGACGAAAATGGCGAGGTTGAAAAAATCATGTTCACGGTGCAGGATGCCACCGAGTACAAGCTCGCGGAGGAAAGCACCGCGCACCGCGCAGAGCTCATCAGAACCCTCTCGAGCAATTTCAACGGCGTATTCGAGGTTGACCTTGAGGAGCGAACCTTTGAGATTCTGCACTCACCGGACTGGCTGCCGAAGTTCCTGGGCGAAGATTTCTTCAGAGATAATTCCGTAGACAGGGCATTAAAGGAGTATGCGGAAAGTACCGTGGCAGAGGACTACCGTGAGGGTTTCTTAGAGGTTTCCTCTCCGGAATATGTTTATGAAGCGCTAAAGGATAAACAGTATTTCACCTTTACATATATGGAGGAGCGTTCGGGAAAGCAATCCTACGCTCAGCTTAAAATCAGCAAGGTTGGCGGCGACGAAAAGCATGTGGTTTACGGCTTTGCGGACGTTGATGCGGAGAAGCAGACAGAAATCCGTCAGCGCAGCATGCTCATGAAGGCGCTCAACGAAGCGGAGCGCGCGAACCTTGCAAAAACAACCTATCTTTCGAACATTTCGCACGACATCCGTACGCCTATGAATGCGGTGCTCGGCTTTACCATGCTTGCGCAGGCACATGTCGACGACCAGAAAAGGGTTTCGGAATATCTCGAAAAGGTTCGGACCTCGAGCAGACTCCTGCTTTCACTGGTTAACGACGTGCTTGATATGCGTCGCATAGAAAGCGGCAAGATTACGCTTGAAGAGACCTCCTGCAGCTTAAACGATATCCTCGATGACATAGAGGGCACCTTCATGCAGGCGGAAAAGGACAAAGATATCCGCTTTGTCGTTAACAGAAATGCTCTTATCGATGACATGGTTTACTGCGACAAGCTGCGTCTTTCGCAGATTCTCATGAATATTGTTTCAAACGCGTTTAAGTTTACGGACAAGGGCGGCGAAATCGAGCTGAAGGTACGACAAAAGGCTGAGAGCAGCAGAGGTACGGGCAGCTACGTATTCACCGTTCGCGACACGGGTGTCGGAATGAACGAGGAGTTCCTCGAGCACATCTGGGAGCCGTTTGAAAGAGACTCTACGAACAAGCTTACAGACGACAACAGCACCGGCCTTGGTATGCCGATTGCAAAGAGCCTTGTGGAGCTCATGGACGGCGAGATTTCCGTCGAGAGCGAGGTTGGTGTCGGAACCACCTTCACAATCTTCCTCACCTTCCGCCAGAGCGACCGCGCAGCTGAAAAGAGGACCGCAGTCGGTGGCCCTGTAAGGATGCCTATGCCGGCACGCGGCTTCCAGGCCGAAGAAGAGGCAAAGGGCCTGAGGCCTGAGGTTGACGAGGCGATAGAGGCGGCGAAGGAGAGAGCCCGCTACGAAAAACAGCTCGCGAAAAAGGCGGCCGAAAGCGAAGAGGCGGACGAAGACAAGACCTTCAGCCTCCAGGAACAGCTTGAGCTTGCGAAAACGATAGGTCGCGGCAAACGCGTGCTCCTGGTGGACGATAATGACATAAACCTTGAAATCGGAAGCGAAATTCTAAAGGAGGCCGAGTTTGAAGTCGATCTTGCGGAGAACGGCAGACTGGCCCTGCAAAAGATAGAGGCAGCGGCACCCGGAGCCTATGACATTGTGTTTATGGATATTGAAATGCCTGTCATGGACGGGTATGATGCAACGCGTGCGATTCGCAATCTGGACGATCCCGGCAAGGCGGCAACAAAGGTTGTTGCGATGACTGCAAATGCCTTTGAGGAGGACAGACAGCTCGCAATGGAGGCGGGAATGGATGCGCACATTGCAAAGCCGGTCAGCCTGGCAAAGATAATCGAAACGCTTTCAAGACTTGTATAAATATATTTAAAAGGGGGAACAGGCGTGATTTGGCAAAACCTGCATTCGCACACGTTTTATGACGACGGGCAGTGTACGGCCGATATGATGGTACAGGGCGCGATTGAAGCAGGCCTCGACTCTGTCGGGATTTGCTGTCACAGCCCCATCACAAGGCAGGACACGACCTGGTGCATAAAGCCAAAGGACATAAACGACTTCAAGCACGAGGTCTACATGGTCCGCGAAAAGTACAAGCAGCACATTGATGTCTATTGCGGTGTTGAGCTCGACCTTATGACGGATGAAAAATTCGATTTGTTCGGGTTTGAATATGTAATTGGCGCAGTTCACTTTCTGCCGCTTCCCGACGGGACGGAGGAGCACTTAAAAAACGAGACGATTGACCGCATCCCGACCGAATCGGGTGGAGTGGGAATAATGTACCGCGAGGTCGATTTTTCCCGCGAAAAGCTGAAATATTATGTGGACTACGGCTATGAGTTCGACGCGGCAGCGGCTGCGGAGCTCTACTACAGCCAGTATTTAAAGCTTGCGAAAAATCCCAATGTGGACATCGTTGCCCACTACGATTTAATAACAAAATTTGACGAGCCTGTGGACAGGAGAAAGCAGGATCCGGAGCCGATTTTCGACATCGAGGACAAGGCATATCTTGAGGCGGCATTCGAGGGAATGCGCGCTCTTGTTAAAAGCGAAAAGATTTTCGAGATAAACACAGGAGCGGTGAGCAGGGGTTATCGTGACAGCTTTTACCCCGCAGAGAGACTGCTGCGTGAAATAAAAAATATGGGCGGCCGCATTACTCTCGGAGCGGACGCGCATCGCCCGGAGCATGCGGGCTTCATGCTGGAAGAAGCGGCAGAGTATGCCGTAAAATGCGGATTTGAAGAGGTATGGGTTTTGGAAAAGGGAAAGTTCGTTCCCGTACCGATCAGAGAATAGAGAGCAGAAAGGCATTTTCCGTATGGAAAAAGAAAAGGATCTCAGCCTTGCGATAGCAAAAGAGGTTGCGTCGGCCGGCGGCAGAGCCTATCTTGTCGGCGGCATCGTGCGCGACAGGCTGATAAACAGAGAAAACAAGGATATAGATATAGAGGTTCACGGAATAGAGCCCGGGAGACTTACGGAAATTCTCGACAGAGTTGCGCCGCTGCGCTCCGAGGGCAAAAAGCGCGGCCACTTTATGAAGGGAGCCAGCTTTGGCGTCTACGGCATTTACGGGAGCGACATTGATATCGCGATGCCCCGAACAGAGGCGGCGACGGGCCGCGGCCACAAGGATTTCGAGGTTTTTGTGGACCCGTACCTCGGCACGGAAAAGGCTGCAGCGCGCAGAGACTTCACAATAAACGCGCTGATGCAGGATATACTGACCGGAGAGATTGTGGATCACTTCGGCGGACAAGAAGATCTTAAGGCAGGCGTTTTGCGGCACATCACGCCGGAAGGCTTTGCGGAGGATCCGCTTCGCGTATTTCGAGCGGCGCAGTTCGCGGCAAGGTTTAAATTTGAGGTGGCACCCGAAACCATTGAGCTTTGCGGCAGAATGGACGTTTCGGCACTTTCAAAAGAGCGCGTGATGGGGGAGCTTGAAAAAGCTTTGCTTCGCGCGGAAAAGCCGAGCGTCTTCTTCGAAGTGCTTCGAAAGATGAATCGGCTTGAGCCTTGGTTTTCGGAGCTTGAGCCGCTTATAGGCCTGGAGCAAAGCCCGATTTACCACCCCGAAGGGGATGTGTGGGTTCACACCATGCAGGTCCTCGATAATGCGGCAGCGGTGCTTGGTGAGTGCCGGGCAGCCGGTGAGGGAAATGTGCGCAGGCCCGCAAGCGAAAAGGGCTTCATGCTTGCGGCACTTATGCACGATCTTGGAAAAGCGGTCACAACTGCGGAAATCGATGGGCGAATCCGTGCCCTCCAGCACGAAACCAAGGGCCTTCCGATAGCAAAAGAACTGCTCTCAAGGCTCACAGAAGAGAAAGTCTTGCACAAGTATGTGCTCAATATGATAGAATTACATATGAGGCCGAATATGCTGGCGGGGCAGAAAAGCGGAGTCAAGGCAACAAATCGCCTTTTCGATGCGAGCGTTGACCCGGCGGGGCTGATTCTTTTGGCGCGCTGTGACAGGCGCCGTGAGACGGATGAAGGCTTTGACTACAGCGAATACGAAGGGTATCTTTGGGAGAGGCTTGAGGTATACGAGGAAATGATGAAAAAGCCGTTTGTCGGCGGAGAAGACTTGATAAAGGCGGGGTTAATCCCGGATGAGGACTTTTCCCTGATCCTCGAATACGCGCACAAGCTGCGGCTTTCCGGGGTTCCGAAAAAGGAGGCCCTGTGCATGTCGCTTGGCTATGCGGAGGAGCTGGCCGAAAAAAACGAAGAAAATTGAAAGTAAAGCAGGAGAGAATTTATGTCTAACATGTCGTTACAGCAGGAATACATGCAGCTGATGCGAAAGCTCAGGGAGTTTGATTTCGAGGGCTTTTTCTATTACATGGACTTTGAGAAATTTGCAAAGGCCTTTGAGGCGGGTGGAATTGACGGCGAGGAGCGTCAGAACTGGATTGCGCTTGATACGCAAAGGTTCGTACGCCTGCGCTACACGCCAAAGCCGGACGAGCTCTACGATATGGAAGGAATCAAGCTTGACGAGGAGAGGCTGCCGCACATGGCAATCCCTGTCTGCCTGATTTTCGACAGCAGAATTGCCGGCACCGAGGGCGTTCGCTTCGCGGACGGTGATTCCTCCTTCAGAGGTACGGTTTATTATAAAAACATGGAGGATGCCGCAAACCAGATTGACTGGAGAGCGGTGTTCAGGCCTGCCCCGGCAAACAGAAACGAGCACGATACAAATGCGCGTATGCGCGCGACAGAGCTGCTCTATCCGGAAAAGATTCCGATGAGCTATGTCGAAAAGGTTGTGTTCAGGACCGAAGCCGACAAGAAAAATGCGGTTCACATGTTTGGGCCGGATCGTCGCTTTGAGGTAAACAACAAAAAGTTTTTCTGCTTCAAGGGCTTCACCCTGGGGCCAAATGAGAGGAAAAATATATTCAACTATATCCTGGACTACGATGTCGAGGTTCGCCGCGGTGTGGAGGTGGAGATTGTTTACCGCTTTGCATCCGACGATATGAAGGATTATCATCATGAGTTCAAGATAGAATACAAAAACGGCGATATGCTGATTGACGATGAAGGGTATTTCAAATCCGGGCTCCTCTGGCACTGGATTGGCGAGCTCGACTATGATATGCCGTTCACACTGACATATACAATCAATGGGCACCAGGTTATCTATTATCGCTACGGGTATTAAAGCCTTCCCCTTGAGCAGAGGAGTTGGATTATCCAAAAAGCCTTCCCCTTGAGGGGAAGGTGGCGCGAAGGCGCCGGATGAGGTGTTTTATGAAAGAAAGATACAGTACGAATTTACACGAAGAGCACTACTTTGCAGACCCCGCTCGCCCTATGGGCGACGGCATTATGATTCGTGGTCGCCGTGGAAAAATTTTTGCGCAAGGGTACGTTCCGGGCGGCGAGGGTCCGTTTCCGACCGTAATTCTGTTCCACGGGATTCCGGGAAATGAGCAGAACCTTGACCTCATGCAGCACCTTCGAAGATGCGGCTTTTCTGTCATCACCTTTCACTACAGCGGCTGCTGGGGTAGCGAAGGCGAATACCGCATCGCAAACAATCTCGAGGACTCGGAGACCGTCTTTGAATTCGTAAAATCGTGCGGTGCTGACTGGATGGGCTTTGACCCTGACAACATCTACGTTGTCGGACACAGCCTTGGCGGCTTTGCCGCGGCTCATATGATGGCGCGCCACAGCGAAATAAAGGGCGGCGTTCTTATCACGCCTTGCGACATCGGCCGCTTCGCTAAGATGTCAAAGGAGGGCGCAGAAGGCGTTCACGCGATCCTTGAGGATGCACAGAACTGGCTTAACGAGACATCCGCCGAAATCATGGAGGAAGAGCTTCGCGCTCATGCAGAGGACTACCCTCTCGCAACTCTTGCGGGAAGGCTTGCCGGCAGGCCGCTTCTCATAATCGGCGGCACACTCGATACCGCGACACCTCCAAAGGACCATTGCGAGCCACTTGAAAGTGCGCTTAACGCAGAAGGCGCAAAGCACTTTAAGTCGCTGCGTTTTCCAATCGACCACAGTGCATCCGATTATCGCCTCGCACTGTGCGACGCCGTGGCAGAATTTTTGACTGAATAACAATTTAAGGTTTTGGGAAAGGGTACATGAAACTTGTACTTGCGTAAAAATTTCGGAAGTGCTATACTTATTCTCGCCGTGAGGAATTGCGGCGAGACTTTTATTGAAAAGGGGAGAAAATTAAAATGAAAAAATTATTAACAGTATTACTCGTATTACTCTTGGCCTTTGGCATGGCAGCCTGCGGCAGTGACACTGCGCAGCCTGATGCAAACGTGCAGCCTGACGCAAACGTAGATAACACATTGGACACTGCGGATAGCGGCGAAACAATCGACACTTCCATGGAGGTTCCGGTAATAGAGGGACCGATTGTACAGGATTCCGCAGACGGAGATGCTTACGAGCTTCTTTACATCTGGCCTTGGACAGAGGGTGCTGACGGATACGAGGTTCGCGAATGGAGCAAGTACTACATGGACGAAGAGTACCCGGAGGAATATAAGACAACCTTCCTTACGGCTGATGACGCGCAGATGGGCTATGTTTGCGGAGGTCAGGATCGGTTCGATTTCAAGGTTATCGTTCGTGCATACAAAGACGTTGACGGACAGCGCGTATACAGCGACTGGAGCGCAGAAGCCATAGGGTCGCTCGGTATTCCGCAGTAAAAGGCAAAAAACACGCTCAAAGTGCAAAAACCACTTGCTTTTTGCGGCAGGTATGGTATGATATATGGGTGTCCGTGTGTCTTGGCACGGCCAAAATTCTCTGCGACGAGAAAGAGCGTCGCCATTTATTAATGACCATAGGGAGGTGAAAACATTGACTAAGTATGAGGTTATGTTCGTTATTAACCCTACACTGGAGGACGAAAAGAAAGAGGCAACAATCGAGACCGTAAAGGAAATCATTGCTGCTCAGGGTTCCGTTTCCAATGTAGACGTTTGGGGAATGAGAAAGCTCGCTTATCCAATCGAAAAGAAGAACGAAGGCTACTATGTAGTTGCTGAGTTCGAAGCAGAGCCAACTCTTCCAAAGGAACTGGACAGAAGATTAAGAATTTCCGATAACGTAATGAGACACATCATCATCAACAAGGATGAAGAGTAGGAGTACGGTATGAATCAAGTTGTATTAGTTGGAAGACTTGCAAGAGACCCCGATGTCAGATACAACCCTAACGGCACTGCTGTTGCGAGGTTCACCGTTGCCGTTGACAGACGTTTCAAGAGAGAAGGCCAGCCTGAGGCTGACTTCATTTCCTGCGTAGCCTTTGGCAAGCAGGGCGAGTTCATTGAAAAGTACTTTAACAAGGGCAAGCTCATCGGACTTACGGGCAGCATTCAAACCGGAAGTTATACTAACAAGGATGGCCAAAAGGTCTACACAACAGACGTTGTGGCAGACAGTGTTGAATTCGTAGGCAGCAAGAGCGAAAGCGAAGGCGGCTCGCGCGGCGGTCAGTCATATGAACCAAGACAGAATGACGCGCCAAGCGGCAACGACGATATGCCTGCAGGCTTCGAATCCATCGAAGAAGATGATATGCCATTCTAAAACAGGAAAACTAAAATTAATCTTTTGAAAGGAGAAAAATACCATGATTGAAAACAAGAGACGTGGTGGCGGCATGAGACGCAAGAAGGTTTGCCAGTTCTGCGCTGACAAGACTGAAGTTATAGATTACAAAGATGTTGAAAAGCTCAAGAAGTATGTTACCGAAAGAGGTAAGATCCTTCCTAAGAGAATCACAGGAACCTGTGCTATGCACCAGAGAGCTGTGACTACTGCAGTAAAGAGAGCTCGCATCGTAGCACTCCTGCCTTACACAGCAGAATAATTTCACGTAAAAATTAAAAAACGAACAAAGCCCCGAAAGACCTCGGCCTTTCGGGGCTCTTTATTTATGAAGAATCCGTGAAAAATGCCCAAATTCTTGTACTTGCAGCGGGGTTGTGATATAATATAGTATCTATAATTGTGCGCACTATGCGCTTTTGCAATCAGAGGAATTAAAATGAACGAGAACAAAAATATATCGGCATTTGCGGAAAGCTTCCCGTTTCCGTGCTGTACGGTCAATTCCGAGGGCAAGGTAACGGGCGTTAACTCAAAAATCTCGGACGTGTTCATCTATGACGACATCGCCGAAACCGATATTTTTATCCTTACAAATTTCAGATATAAAGAGCTGCTGGCCCTCGACGAGCGCGAAACACCGCCTATCATCAGCAGAAACGACAAATTCTTCCGTATTATGGCGGCACCCGTAAATGACGAGCCGGATGCAGATCTTGCGGTTTACTTTATCGAGGTAACCCTTCAGGAAACGCTCAAAAAACGCTACAACGACGAAAAGCCGTGTATCGTAACCGTTGAAATTGACAATTACGAGGAACTGATCGCGGCGAACAGTGAGGAACGCAGGGCAACGCTTTCGGCGGAGATAAACCAGACTCTCCGTCAGGCTTTCACGCGCGTAAATGCATCCATCACAAAGGTCGGACGCAGCCTGTATGTAATGATTATCGACAACGCTGCATGCGATCGCATGATAGAAAACAAATTCCCGGTACTCGATGAAATCAGAAAGATTGAATCCGAGGCGGACTTCCCTGTGACCGTTTCCATGGGAATCGGCCGCGGCGGCAAAACCTTGGCACAGACCGATGAATATTCGATGATCGCACTCGACCTTGCAAGAGGTCGCGGCGGAGACCAGGTTGCGGTTAAAAACATCGAAAAGGTAGAGTATTTCGGAGGCCGCGCGCAGTCCGTCGAAAGAGCCAACAAGGGCAAGAGCCGCATAGTCGCTCACGCTCTTAAAAGACTCCTCGACGAATCGAGCAAGGTCATCGTTATGGGCCACCAGAACCCTGACATGGACAGCTTTGGCGCCGCAATCGGCATTAGCCGCTTTGCACAGATTTGCGAAAAGGACGTCTACATCGTAATAAATTACTACAATGAGACGCTGACCGAAATCTACAAAAACGCCAAGGACTCCGAATGCTACAAATTCATCAACACCGAAAAGGCTCTCTCCATGATTGACGAAGAGACTCAGCTGATCATAGTCGACACGCACAGACCGGGCTACGTTGAAGCACCGGAGCTTCTCGACAAGACCGACAGAGTTGCCATCATCGACCACCACAGAAAGGCCGAGGACGTCATCCAGAAGGCGAGACTTTCCTACATCGAATCCTACGCATCCTCCGCCAGCGAGCTGGTGGCAGAGATGCTGCAATACACAGGCGAGAAAAAGAACGTCATCACCAAGTTCGAGGCGGAAGCAATGCTCGCCGGCATTACCGTAGACACCAACAGCTTTGCCGTAAAGACGGGCGTTCGTACCTTCGAGGCAGCTTCGTGGCTGAGGCGTGCCGGTGCCGACACCGCAACGGTTAAGAGGTTCTTCCAGATGAACTCGCAGGCCTTCATGCTGAGGGCAAAGTGTGTGGCAAACGCCAAATTCCTCGGGGGCGGCTCAATCGCCATCTCTATTCTCGAGGGGCAGCATGTCGACGCGCAGATTCTCGACAGCCAGGCGGCTGATGAGCTTCTCGACGTGCGCGGCGTAAAGGCCAGCTTCGTCGTGGGTACCACCATGGCGGGCAAAACCGTTATCTCCGCAAGGAGCCTCGGTGAAATCAACGTGCAGGTGATTATGGAGCAGCTCGGCGGCGGCGGACACCTGACCACCGCGGGTGCACAGTCCAACCTTACACCGGAGGACACCGTGGAAAAGATAGAAAAGGTGCTCGTTGAGCGAGGCCACTTAAAGCCTTCCGATATCGGAATCGAAGAGACGATAGAGGAACAGGCGGCGGCAGACGAAGAGCAGGCAGAGGCCGGCGTAATTGCAAGAGGCGGGTCCGAGCAGCAGCTTCCGGGGCTTGCGGGCAGCAGTGAAAAGGAAAAAGACTTTGAAGAGCTCATGAAGGACAATCGCGACGATCTTATCGGCAAAGCGGTTGCAAAGGCTCAGGCAGAAAAAGAAGAGATAGAAAGGGGCAGAAAAAAATGATAGTAATTCTTCAGAAAGACGTAAAAGGAACGGGCAAAGCCGGTGATGTCGTAAAGGTTTCGGACGGCTATGCGAGAAATATGCTGCTTCCAAGAGGCCTTGCCACAGAAGCAACTGAGGGCAATGTGAGATCCTTAGAAAAGCAAAAGGAAATCGCGGCCGAAAAGAAGGCTGCGGACAAGGCTAATGCAGAAGCAACAGCAGAAAAGCTTTCAAAGCTTACGGTTGAAATCAAGACAAAGGGCGGCGAAGGCGGCAGACTCTTCGGCTCCATCACAAACAAGGATGTGGCTGACGAGCTCGAAAAGCAGCACAAAATCAAAATAGACAAGAAAAACATCGTGATGGAAAGCCCAATCAAGGCTGCGGGCGAATACGAGGTAGAGGTAAAGCTTTTTGAAAGCGTAAAGGGCTCCCTCAAGGTTCACGTTACGATATAAAGCACGATATGTTGAAGGTAGGAGTATAAAATGCCGGAAAGAATTCCACCCCACAGCGAAGATGCCGAGAAATCCGTTTTAGGTGCGGCTATGCTTTCAAAGGACGCGCTTTTTGATGTCCTTGAGCTCGTTAAACCCGAAGATTTCTATAACCGCATGCACAGAGAGATTTTTGACGCAATGGTTGCCATGAATCTCAAAAATGAGACGGTCGACGTACTTACGCTTACAGAAGAACTAAAGAAAAGAAATGCGCTCGAGCTTGCGGGCGGCAGGTCATATATCGTAAGCCTTTCCAATTCGGTGCCGAGCACGGCGAATGCGGCACAGTATGCGCAGATAGTTGCCGAAAAGGCGGTGCTGCGCAGCCTGATTAAATCTTCCGATGAGGTTGCCGAGGAATGCTATGCGGACTCCCTGCCTGCAGATGAGATTTTAAATAATGCCGAGCAAAAGGTATTCGGAATCTCTCAGGCGCGTGAGAAAAAAGACATGACACCGCTTGCGGAGGCATTAAAGGAAAATGTCCGCCAGATAAACGAAGCGGTAAAGAATAAAGGCTCGGTACACGGCGTTCCGAGCGGCTTTAAGGATCTTGACGAAATCTTAAACGGATTCCAGAAATCCGACCTCATAATAGTCGCTGCCCGTCCCGCAATGGGTAAGACCGCATTTGTTCTGAATGTGGCTCTTCAGGCGGCGCTCAAGGGAGATGCAAAGGTAGCGTTCTTCTCCTTCGAAATGCCGGTAGTTCAGCTCAGCCAGAGAATCCTTTCGATGGAATCACGAGTTGATTCAAAGAGAATGAAAAAGGGCGAGGTCGATACCGACGACTGGGACAAGATCAGCACCGCGCTGGACAAACTGGAATCGGCGCAAATTAAAATGGAATATGCCGCAGGTCTGGGTATTGCCGGAATCAGGAACAAGTGCCGCAGAATGAAGGCGGAAAGCGGTCTTGATTTGGTAATCATCGACTACCTGCAGCTGATGAGCCTTCCGGGGAGACAGGAAAGCAGACAGAACGAAATTGCGAGTCTGTCGCGCCAGCTTAAGCTTCTCGCCGGAGAATTGGACTGCCCGATTATAGTGCTTTCACAGCTCAGCCGTATGGTGGAGAGCCGTACCGACAAGCACCCTGTTATGTCGGACCTCAGAGAATCCGGAGCAATCGAGCAGGACGCAGATATAATCCTGCTCCTCTACAGAGACGAGGTATACAACCCGCAAACCACAAAGCCTAACATCTGCGAAATAGAAGTCGCAAAGCACAGAGGCGGTGAAACGGGCAGGATAGAGCTTTACTGGCTCGCACAATACACCAGATTTGCAGACAAGGCGAGCGACAGCTTCAGTAAGGGCATGCCGCAGCCTGCAGATAATTCGCAGCAAGGATAAACAGAATGCAGTTTGAAAAGAACGTTTCAAAGTCGTGGGTCTACCAGGACACACCGATTGAGAATCTCTTTATAAATGAATATATGTGCGACGCACCGGGCGATTACGTCAAGGTGTACCTGCTCGCACAGATGTACGCCTGCGTCGGCACTGAGGTGCGGGAAGGCGATTTTGCCATGCAATTACAGCTTACGGAGGCAGACATTGACGAGGCCCTGCGCTACTGGGAAAAGGCGGGCCTGCTTACAAGGCGCGCAGGCGGAAGTGTTGTGCTTCACTCAATCCGCGAAAGACTTACCTGCGGCATGCCTTGCACAAGCGAGAGGCAGCAGGCACCGGCAGAGCCTAAGGAAACCGAAAGACACAAGCTTACGGATGATGAAATCGCCGCACTGTTTACGGCAGTGGAGGGCGTGCTGGGAAGACCGCTTAGCAGCCGCGAGCTTCAGGAAATAGACTGCTGGACCGAGGATGAAGGCGCAACGCCGGAGATGGTGCTTTACGCTTACAAATACTGCGTCGACCAGCAGGGAAAGGACAGCGTGCGCTATGTTGCGGCGGTTGTCCGAAACTGGGTTGAGCTGGGACTTTTCACCGACGAAAAGATTGCGGAATACATCAGGAATAATGACGCACGGCACGCAAAGATCCGCAGGGTCTTCACGGTGCTGGGCTTTAACCGCAATGCGACCGAGCCGGAGAAAAAGATTTTCGACAGATGGCTCGACGAGGACGGCTTCACCATGGAGGACATCCTCGCGGCGTGCGAGAAGACCACGGCCGCAAACAATCCGAGCATAAAATATGTGGACAGCATCCTAAAGGGCATGCACGAAGCGGGCAAGGCGGGCAAACCTCTTGCAGACGACCACCCTGTCAGCGTGGCGGGTGTGGACAAATACTACAAATACCTGCAGGAAAAGGAAAGAGCCGATGCGCAGAGACTGCGCGAGGCGGCTTATTCGGAAATTGAAGGTCTGATGGCGCTCGATGAAGAGGCAAACGCTGTCGCAAGAGATGCCGTGGCATTTACTTTGGCCGGAGACCTTGCCGGAGCAAAGGAGCTAAGGCAAAAGGGCGAAGAATTAAAGAAAAAGCGCAAGGAACTGCTTGAAAAGGCGGGCCACGGCGCAGATTACACAGACATAAAATACCTGTGCGGCATTTGCAGGGACACAGGTTTTACCGAAGAAGGAGCAAGATGCTCCTGCTACGAGCAGCGAGCTAAAGAAGCAAAAGAATGGCAGATTTCTTTAAGAAAGTAAAAAACTTAATAAAAAAGAAAGAGCCCGAAAAGGAGCCGTTTACTTTTGATTTCTCGACACCGGAGGAGCCCATGCTCGATGCGGACGGACTTACGCCCGCGCAGAGGGAGCGTCGCCGCAAGTTTTACGAAGAAATAAGCAACGGACATACCGTACCGAAGGAGTACGAAGGACTCACAAAGGAACAGGCAAAAGAAGATTTACAGCGCAGCATCAGGGAAAAGCTCGATGCGATGAACAGTTACGGCAGGGCAACCGAAGAAATGAAGAGCCGGGCTGTAAAAGAGGGCAACAGCGAGGAAATCGTTTCGAAATACACGCAGAGGATCGACGTTGAAGAAATAATGTCGAAAATCAGTGCGGAGAAGGAGCAAAAACGCGCAAGCTACGAGGAAAGCAGCAAGTACAGGCGTGAGCGCCACAAGAAAAACCTTGAGGCAGAGGCAAAGATGGAGCCGGTGGTTCTCGAGGATGCGGTCATCGCTCCGTTTGGCAAGCCGAACCCCGAGGCTTC
>JAEEGU010000154.1 GCA_016280485.1 Bacillota bacterium
ATCGAAGACAAGTTCACTAAATATGTTTTCTATAAAAACGAAAAAAAGGCGGTCCACGTGATCACGACATGTTGCCACCGGGACACTTACATCGACAACATGCCGAGGTTGCTTACACCGAACCTTAGACTATTCTTAAACTACCACAAGCACAATGCCGAATTGCCATGCCCTCTTTGCGGAAAGCCGGCCACGGTCAAGGCTATGGGCCGCGTATCGGATAATTTATACGAGGGCTTCTCGTTTGCCGTACTCACCCGGAGGAAAAGCGATATCTATTCAATTTATGCGTGGGCACACCGGCGCGGCCTCGAAAAGGATGTATCGGTTCATATAGAGCAGGTATGTAAATACCAGCCCGGCAAAGTCACCGCATACGAAAGGTCATGGTACACCGGAGATTTTCGCAAAACCGTGCACTCAAAATACAACTTCAAAAGCCTCCCCAAAGAATACGATTCTATTTACACGATAGGAATGGACAACCTCGCAATGACTCCGTTCAAGTACATCCCATTTCATGAACGTAAGATATCAAGACAGCTCTGCCTTGCAGCATTTTACCCGAGCCAAATGGAAATGCTCCTAAAGCTCGAATGGGATGGTATTGTACGGGACATGCTGTTCAACCGCCGAAAGAATGCAGCTATTTTCGACTGGGATGCCAAAGACCCGAAAAAGGCGTGGAAAATCTCAAAAGAAATGATGCGCTTTGCACAAGATAAAGGCTTCAACCATTATCCGTGGATCCTCCGAGAATGGCTGAAATGGAAAAAGGTAGACGACCGAATCACCATTGAAGATATGAAATTGCGTGAATGGCTCGAAATAACAAAGAAATTACCGATAAAGGTAAATGCTTACGAGCTGTTGAAGTATTGCAAGAAACTGCCGCAGACTGACCGCCAGACATGGCTATATAAAGACTATATCGAAATGGCATGGATGTGCGAAAGAAATCTCACAGTGCCGAACATCCTGTACCCGAAAAACCTGAGAGCTGCTCATGACGACCTTACAGAAGAGGCAAAGCTCAAAATGAAAAGGATTAAAGAGGCGGAAGAAGAAGCCTTGCGGAAAAAGGCATGGGAGAACCTGGCCGAGCGCAGCGCCAAATATAACTTTGCTTTTGGAGAATACTTTGTGCGCGTTGCGCTCTCCGGCGCAGAAGTTCGGAAGGAGGGCGAAGACCTCGTCCATTGTGTCGGAGGATATGCCGAAAGGCATCTTGCAAACAAACTCACCATTCTGTTTATCAGAAGGATCAACGACCCGAACAAGGCTCTCTACACCGTAGAAGTTAACTCCAACGGGAGCATCCAACAAGCTCATGGCTACATGAATGAAGGAAATGGCCAACCTAAGCCACAGGAAGCCATTCCGGAGTTCTTCGCAGCGTGGACGGACTGGTACACGCACGGCAGCAAGAGGGATAAGGACGGGAAACCTATTATCAGGAAGAAATTTAGAAAGGAAGCAGCATAAACCATGAACGAAATAATCAACGGAACATACCAGCTTGAAGAAGCTCGTACACTGGATGTAATCGCATCCGAGATAAAGATAATTGAAAAGCAGACAAGCCAGGCAGTTCTTGCCGGAGCCATCGAGATAGGCAAGAGACTGTCGGAGGCTAAGGAGCAGATCGAACACGGTGAATGGGAAAGCTGGTGTTCAGAACACCTTAATTATTCCCGCGCCTGGGCGTCAAAATTAATCAAAATTTCCGAGGAATATGGTGACGAAAAAAGCTCATATTTCAAGGCGATTTCAAATGTGAACACGAGTTCACATTTGAGCATTTCCAATGCGTTGAGACTTTTACGTGTGCCCGAAAACGAAGTCGAAAACTTCGTCGAAGAACACGATGTATCGGAGATGAAGGTCAAGGAACTCGAAGACGAAATCAAGAGACTTAAAGAGGAGCTTGATAGCAAAGAACTCGAAAAGGAGGATACCGAAAACGAAGCCTATATCGAAGCAGAAGAGCTCAAAGCAAAGCTGCAGGCAGCTGAAAAGGAAATCGAAGAACTGAGAAGCCACGTCGCAAGAAACGGCGCGAACACAGAAGAAGCCAATAAAGAGGCAGCCAAAGCCGAAGAAGCTCTCGAAAAAGCAGAGAAGCAGGTCCAAAAGCTGAAAGCACAGCTTAAAGAGGCGGAAGAAAAGAAGGAAGCCGAAATAAAAGAGCGCATTGCCGGCGCGAAGAAGACTATCGAAGAGGATGCGAAAAGAGAGGCGCAGAGAGAACTCAACGAGGCTCACGCAGAGAACGAAAGACTTCAGAAGCAGCTGGCGCAGAACAGCAACGAAGCAATCGCGGTTCATAAGGTTAAGATGGGCAACATCAAAGACACCTACACGGACGTCTTGGCCAACATCGACAAAATGCCAAATGAAGACAGAGAGCGAATCCGCGCAGGCTTCAAGAAGTTTATGCAGACGCTCACAGACGCTATTTAGTTAAAAGTGGGTTGCCGCCAGGTGTCTTACCCTCTTAAAGGGCGGAGGAGACGACACAGAAAAGCGTGGATAAAACTCAGGGTGCGGTCCGCGACCATTTTTATAAAGAATAGGAGGAAAAAATGAGAATGGAAGGGTCCTGCAATTATTGCGGACAAATTATAAACGTAGAGGCAAACACACAGACAGAAGCAGACGAAAAGGCTACTATGGAATGCGAATGCGGAAAGGCGAAACTTGCGCAGAAGAGAAACCGTAACATCTCAGAAGCAAAAGAGCTCATCCTGAGCCTGTTCCCGGACGCAAACGAAGATGCTCCGGTAATCGTATCTCTCCACAGAATGGTAGATGAAATCGGTTCCGGACGCTACTCCGGTGTATCGGTTCAGCTGGATGGCTGCACCACATGCAAGATCAGTCGCACCGTGAAAGGAAATATCAAGGTGACGAGAACGGACCGCCAGCAGCAGTCTTATGAGACTGTGGAATAGGAGGCGGCCATGAACAAGAGAGAAGTCAATTACCACATCGCAGAGGAATTTGGTTGCGTTCACGGAGAAAAAGGATGGGACCTCGAGGTCAATCTCATTTCATGGGACGGAAAGCCGGCCAAAATCGACATCAGGCGCTGGAATGAAAGCCGAGATAAAATGTCGAAGGGGCTCACCCTGACCAAGGAAGAAGTGAAAGAGCTTCTTCCTCTCTTAAAGGAGGCGATTAAATGAACGAGGAACGAACCATCGAAAGAGTAATTGATAATTTTGTTGGGTTCCTGGTCAGCGAGAACTGCGGAGGGCGCAACGAATGCAACCCCAAAAATCCGACAGCCGATATCGCTTGCGCCGAGCAGGGATATGTCGCGTGGCTCACAGATGAAGCAGAACGCTTCAAAGACATAATGATAAAAGGGCGCACGTATGCACCTCGCGACTCAGAGAATCTTCCGCATAGAAACGACGCCATGGAAAACAACGAGGTACCGTGGGAATCATTAAAAAATGGCGGAGCGATTCCACCAATAAGAAATAAAAAAACAGAATGCGACAACGACGAGCTCGTAAAAAGAATTATCGAAAGAGCCGAGAAAAACATGGTGCCTTCCGAAGTCAAAGACGTCCAGCGGATACTCGCTTCAATCAAACTCCAAAAGAGATATTCCGACGTAACGGAGGAAGAACTGCAAGACTTTTTACTACATTATATATAAGGAAACCGGGCGAGGCTCTGAGATGAGCCTTTAGCCTTGGTAAAAGTTATTAAACATACGACGACATGTATATCAAAGAAACCATTTTCGCAGGGAAAATCATGATGACAAGATACCTCCAAAAGAGACAGAAGCGCATAGACGGTTCAAGGGCCATGCGCTCGACACCGACTACAGAGGCAGTCGAAAGAGCAAACGCTCGCGCAGCAGAGAAGGCGCTTCAGCTGAAGCTCCATGCGAACTTTGTTCCTGGCGATTATCATGTCGTTCTTACTTATGGCGGAGAAGAGCCGAGCAAAGAGGACGCGAAGGCTACTCTGAACAAGTTCCTCAGAAAGCTCAGAGACATTGCAAAGAAGAGAGAATTGGATTTCAAGTGGATCGCCGTAACCGAATACAGCAACCACAGAATTCATCATCACATTGTCATGAACAAAGTGGCAGCCGTCGAAGAGCTTCAGAATCTGTGGACCAGAGGGCACATTCACCCTCGCTTCCTTGAAGAATCCGGAGACTGGAGACAGCTCGGCTCGTACCTCATCAAAGAGACGTCCAAGACCTTTAGGGATGCGGACGCTCCGTCGAGACTCAGATACTCATGCTCTCGCAACCTCAAGACTCCGGTGGTGCACCGTGAGGAGGTATCA
>JAEEGU010000155.1 GCA_016280485.1 Bacillota bacterium
AGAGCTCCCATTGCAGCGATTTCAGGCATACACATACCTGAAGAGTAGTTACAGAGTCTGATGTATCTGCCAACCTCTTCGCCTACTTCGTCGAGAGCCTTTCTCATGATACGGAAGTTTTCCTGAGTAGCGTAAGTACCACCGAAACCTTCAGTAGTCGGGCCGTAAGGCACGTAGTCGAGCAGCGACTGTGCTGTTGTTCTGATTACGGCGATTACATCTGCGCCCTGACGTGCAGCGTTCTGAGCCTGGGTGACGTCTTCATAGATATTACCTGTTGCTACGATTACATAGAGATAAGGCTTTGGACCTTCACCGAGCTTTTCGAGGTACTCGTTTCTCTTTGCAGTCTGTGCCTTTATCCTCTTTAAGGATTCGTGTACGAGCGGCATAATAGCCTCTTCAGCTTCCTTTGCGGTTGCTGTTGGAAGCTTGGTAATATCAAGCTCGCCTGCTGCCATCTTTTCAGCGATTTCCTGTGGCTTTAATCCCGTCTGGATCATTGCGTTACCCATCCAGTAAGCAACTCCGCGCGGAAGTCCGCCTGCTTCTTTAATCTGGTCTACAACCACATTAGGAAGCGGTGTCTCCACATCATCCACACCATCTACACCGAGAAGTCTTAAGATAGTTCTTTCGGTGGATACTGTAGTGTGAGAGTCGATGAATTCCTGCATGTCCTTCGCAATGCCTGCAGCGGTACCGCGAGCGTGTGCGATTTTAGCGGAATCCAAGTTTAATTTGCTTTTCATCATTAAATTCCTCCAAATTTCTATTAAAATTGGCTGATATTTATATCTTAAATTAATATAAATCTATGTTAGTTATACATATATTGTTTTCGTTAGTTGGTGCGGGGAATCGCCTATTTGGCGGCTTCCTCAATAAATTTCTTTGCCTCTTTAATGATCCCCTGATCAATTCCGAGCATCATGGCAATGTTCAGTGCGTCCTTTGGCACGTTGCCGCCCTTTTCGATGCGGGTGAGCCGGTAGTCCATATACTTGCCGATGATGTTGATGCGCTCGCGCCTGTTCGCGTAAGCGATTTCACGCTTTAAGAGCTCGAAGTCCACGCCCGCAAGGCCCACAACCTGAAGGTTTACCACATCGCCAAGCGTTACTGCCTCGAAGTGGGTGGTCATCAGCACGATGTAAGGCTTTACCTTGAGGTAGTCCACTATCGCGCGGGTCAGCGCCGTCGCCTCGAGCGGATTTGTGCCGCTTGCGATTTCATCGACAAGGATAAGCGAGCGGTCGCCGCTGTTGTCGAGGATTTCCTTAAGCTCCTCCATTTCCGAGCCGAAGCTGGAAAGGCCACGCTCCACCGACTGGCTGTCGCCTATCAGTATCTGCATGTAGTTCGAAAGTCCCACCTTCGCGGATTTGCACGGCACGAAAAAGCCGTACTGCGTAAGTATCGCCACCAGTCCGACAAGCTTGAGCGAAATGGTCTTGCCGCCCATGTTCGCACCGGTGATGCAGGTTACGCCCTCTTTAAGGCTGATGCTGACAGGGCAGTACTCTTTGCCCTTTTCACGAAGGATGTCCTCCACCTGTATGTGGCGTCCGTCCTCAAACTCCACGATGTGCTCCTCTGTTATCGTAGGAGCAACGCAGTTGTGGTCGATTGAGAAATATGCCTTTGCAATGTGGAAATCGAGTTTTCCGATTCTGCTGCAGTTTTCCATAATCGGCTCTGCATACTCGGAAATCTTTAAGGAAAGCTCCTTTCTGACGGATTCTTCCTCCTGTTCGATCTCCATGTTGACATCCTCCATCCCACGCTGCAGCTCGAAAACTTCAGGCGTCGGCTTCAGTCCGAAGGTTGCGGACATATAGTCCTGAGCGGTCTGCTCGAGTTCTGCAAGCGATGCGCATTTTTCCATCAGCGCTTTGTTTGAAAGCTGGACGGAAATTTCGAATTTCGGGGTGAGGATGATGTCGTATTTTTCTTTGAGCTCATCGCGAAGGCCTTTTTGCTCCTTGCGAATCGCAATCTCAAATTCTCTTTTTTTCTTTCTGAGCTCCGCGAGTTTTTCCGAGAAGCTGTCGTAGATATAAAAGGTATTGATTCGGCTTTGCTCCGGATCCAGCAAATTTAAAAGTGCCGTTGTATCATTCAGGAAGAAATCTTCCGAAATGTATTCCCTGTTTGCCTCCAGGAACTTTTCCAGCTTTTCGGTCTGGATCATCATGTTCTTTACTTCGTAAAGCTCGACTACCGTCAAGGTTTCTTTTGCGCTTCGCTCAATAATGAAGGTAAAATCCTTCATCTGCATGAAGACTTCCAAAAGCTTTTCGACACCCGTAGGCTTTGCTTTAATAAGCTCTATAAGCCTTGCGGTTTTTTCGAGTTCAGCACGGAGGTCGTCCTCGCGCCCCGGGAAAAACGGCTGCATGCCCTGGAGTTCTTTGGTTCCGTATGGCGTCTGCACATTGATAAGACCTGCTACATAATCCAGTCCCGTCTCTTTTCGAGTCTTAACATTTGCCAGTCGCAAATTAGCCATGGCCATACTCCTTTACTATAGTTTCACGTCTATTACCGGAACATCCGGGATAGCTTCCTGCACCGTTTCAAGCAACGCCTTGTGGTCGAACACATAGCCCTGCGGCGCATACGGATTTACCGTTACGGCAGCTACCTTTATATTGTCCAGCACGAAAGGCTGTAGCCCTCGTTTGCAAAGTCTGCCCCAGTTGATGCTGCTGATAAAGATCTTTGTCGGATCCTTGAGCACCAGGGGTACCTTTTTTAATTTCGCCGGGGAAATGTCCGCTATCACGCTGTCCGTGAGGGCTCCCGGCACATAAATGTATTCCGTGTCATCGTCGATGGCGCTGTCGATGTGTCTGCTTGCGGAGAGGCCTGTTTTAAGATTCAACTCCACAACTTCGCCTTTCTTTACAAGACAAATGCCGGAATCGCAGTCTCGGAGCTGCTGACGCACCTCTTCATTCTCCAAAATCGGCAAACGGTAAAGATTTACTATATGCGCTGTTTCGTCGGCCACTACCTTCATGCTGCGTGAAATGGTCGCCCCGGTGGACAGAATAATCGCATCCGAGGTTTCCGGTGCAGCAATCGACTTTCTGTCGATGGCCCCATCGATTAATACAAGCTCCGCACCCAGCTCGAACATGTCCTTGCACATTTCTTTATGTGCCTGCACGGTGAGCGGGCCGGCTATCTGTACATAGCCGCTGTCTGCGACTCTGCACAGCATGAGATCGCCCAGCGCCGTCGGGTATTTGGTCATCCTGAGGATTTCCAGACCCGCTTCGGCCAGGTCGTAAAGTTCCCTGGGGACGGATACGATTGTATCCGTCTCCAGGAATACTCTGGGTTTTTCTGTATTCGTTACGAGATCTGTGCTTTCGCCGTCTCTGCCGGTTGATGTGATGCCGAGTATCATGCCTTCATCCATTGCCTCTTCCAGGAAATAGTTGAGTGCTGTAGTTTTGCCGGCGTTTTTGGACATCCCGACTATGGAAACGGTTTTATATTTTGTTGACAGGTCGTAAAGAAAGCTCATAAAAATCCTTTTTCCTATTTATTTTCCATTCTCTTCTTGTTTCTCTCATGTCTTGCAAGCTGAGCAGGCTCCATGGAGAGCTTGTCGCCCTGAAGAAGTCCGCAAACTCCCTCGTACTTGTAGTTTTCAGGAGTTGTCTTGCAGTTCTCGTAAGAGCACTGGAGAGGTGGAAGATGTGGTTCTGTGTAAGTCGTGATAACGCCTTCGTAGTTTCTGAGAACGATTCTGTCTGCGTTCTGGGAAATTACGTACTGTGGCATTACAGGAGTCTTACCGCCACCGCCCGGAGCGTCAACTACAAATGTAGGAACTGCATAACCGGAGGTGTGACCACGGAGACCTTCGATGATCTCGATACCCTTTGATACAGGGGTTCTGAAGTGCTCGATACCAAGGGACAGGTCGCACTGATAGATGTAGTAAGGGCGAACTCTGTTCTTTACGAGCAGGTGAACGAGGTTTCTCATTACGTGAACATCATCGTTTACACCACGAAGCAGTACGGACTGGTTACCGAGAGGGATACCTGCGTCAGCAAGTCTCTGGCAAGCGCCTGCTGCTGTCTCTGTCATTTCCTTTGGATGGTTGAAATGAGTGTTGAGCCAGATTGGGTGATACTTCTTGAGCATGTTAACAAGCTCAGGAGTGATTCTCTGCGGCAGAACTACAGGAGTTCTGGAGCCGAGTCTTACGATTTCTACGTGCTCAATCTTGCGGAGCTCGGAGATTACGTATTCGAGAGTGTCGTCCTCTACGAGGAGAGCGTCACCACCGGAGAGAAGTACGTCTCTAACCTGTGGAGTCTTTCTGATGTATGCGAGGCATGCATCGATATCTTCTCTGCTGCGTGCGCCGTCTGTTTCACCTGCAAGTCTACGACGTGTGCAGTGTCTGCAGTACATTGAGCACTTGTCTGTGAGGAGGAACAGTACTCTGTCAGGATATCTGTGAGTAAGTCCCGGTGCAGGGGAGTCCTCGTCCTCGTGGAGAGGGTCAAGCATATCTGCGCAGGATCTGTGGGATTCTGCAGCAACAGGAACTGCCTGCATTCTTACAGGGCAGTGTGGATCGTCAGGATCCATGAGGGAAGCATAGTAAGGAGTGATTCCTACACGGAAGCCGCCTTCTTTGATCTGCTTTCTCTCTTCATCGGTAAGGTTAACAACCTGCTCAATCTGCTCTACGGTAGTGAGTCTGTTTTCAACCTGCCAATGCCAGTCATTCCACTGAGCATCGGTAACGTTCTTGAAATAAGGAATGTCCTTCCAATTTCTCGTAGCCATTTAAGTTCTCCTTTTCAAATGGGATTTGCTTTAATTTGTATGTTTGTTAGTTGTTAAAAAGTTTCTTAAATACGTTAGTTGGCTTAAATAAATCGTTAGTTGGTTGTTAATAAATCGTTAGTTGGTAGTTTTGGGCTTATGCATACATCTCTTCGAAGAGCTTTCTGAGACCTTCGTTCTCTCTCAGGCACTGAAGAGTAACGTCTGCGTGGTTCTTAGTGTAGCCGTTTCCGATAATCATGTTTACGTCCTTGCCTACGCCCTCAGCACCGAGTGCTGCCTTTGTGAAGGAAGTAGCCATGGAGAAGAAGTAAACTGTACCGTCGTCCTTGCA
>JAEEGU010000156.1 GCA_016280485.1 Bacillota bacterium
AACGGTAACAGAATCGAGCCTGCCGAAATCGAGGCTGCCTTCAAGCAGGCAACCGGCGCAAGCTGGGCGGCTGCAAAGGGCTTCACCGAGGGCGCAAAGGCATATCTGTGCGCTTATTACACGGATGACCTTCAGTTCGATGCGGCAGAGCTGCGCAAACAGCTGCAGAAGAGACTGCCGTACTACATGATTCCGGCATACTTCATGAAGATAGATTCCGTGCCTTTAAAGCCGAACGGCAAGCTCGACAGAAAGGCACTGCCTGAGCCTGACGCAAAGGATTTCAAGAGCGACTATGTGGCTCCTAAAAACGAAACCGAGGAAAAGCTCTGCAAGGCATTCGCAAAGGTACTCGGCCTTGAAAGCGTCGGCACACACGACGACTTCTACGAGATGGGCGGCGACTCGCTGGCATCGATTCAGGTTATTTCCGAAAACGTGCTGCCGGGACTCAACGCTTCCGATATCTTCAGAGGCCGTACAGCTGAAAAGATTGCGCTTCTCTATGCTGAGAGAGCGGGCAAGGGCGACGGAGAGAGCGACGATGTGAAGAATGAGCGCTCAATGAAGCAGGAGCACCCTCTCACCACAGAGCAGCTCTACATGGTGGACTACCAGCTCTACACACCGAAGTCAACCATGTGCAACCTCTTTACGATGCTGAAGTTCGACAAAGAGACCTACGAAGCTGAAAAGCTCGCGGCTGCGGTAGACAAGGCCATCATGAACCACCCTGCACTGCTGACCACCTTCAGCTTTAACCAGGACGGTGAGGTTTGCCAGAAGTATACACCGGAGCTCCACAAGGAAATCCACGCAGAAAAGACTACCGAATGGGAGCTTGACACATTAAAGGATACTCTGGTACAGCCGTTCAAGATTATCGGCGGCGAACTCTATCGCTGCAGAGTTTTCGAGACGGAAAAGGCAAGCTATGTATTCTTTGACGTTCACCACACCGTATTCGACGGAACATCGTTCAAGGTTCTGATGGGAGACGTTATCAAGGCATATATGGGTATGGACCTCGATCAGGACTATTACTACCTGATGCTGCAGCAGCGTGAGGATGCGATAGGTACCGATTTCTACAACGAAAGCAAGGAATACTTCGAAAAGAACTACGACGGCGATGACTGGCAGAAGCATCCAAAGGTAGATGACGAGACTACACGCAGCAACGATGTCGCAAAGGCATTCATGAATGTTGAGACAAATCCTGAGCTCATCGCTGCGGCTGAAAAGAACTTCAGAATCTCCAGAAACGAGTTCTTCATCACGATTGCAATGCTGTCGATTGCTATGTACAACAGCGCAAACAAGGTTCAGGTTTCCTGGATCTACAACGGCAGAGAGGATTTGAACCTGATGGCAAGCTGCGGACTTCTCTTTAGAGAGCTGCCTGTCGGACTCGAGTTCAAGGACGATATGAATATCGTCGACATGTTTGACTCTGTTCACAATCAGGTAAGAAAGGGCATTGAGCACAGCATTTATCCTTATGTTGAGACGGACTCGGCTCAGGGCACGCTGGAGAGCGCAATGGCGACACTCCTCTATCAGCAGGATATCCGCGATGCGGGTGCGCTCGGTGGCGGTATCGGTGCGGTTGACGTACGTCAGAACGCAGGTGCTTCCGAGAACATCCTCGACATGCAGGTACTCGACGGCTCCGAAGGCCTCCAGCTTGCATTCGACTACACAGCAAGCCGCTACAAGAAGGAGAGCATGGAAAAGTTCCAGCAGCTCTTCGCAAAGGTAACTCAAATTGTTGCCGAAAATGCAACCCAGCAGGGCATCACTTTCAAGGAAATCCGGGACGAGCTTGCAGGCAAGCGCAAAAAGCCGGAAGCAGGCGGCAAAAAGAGCTTCCTCGCGAGATTGTTCGGCAGCAGATAGAAACAGTAAGATTCGTTGACAATACTGCTCGCAGAGGGTATAATATTAAAATGCTATCTATAGATGAAAGGAGACATGAATATGTCTGAAGAATATCTTTTAACCAAAGAAGGATACGAAAAAATCGAGGCTGAGCTCGAGGACCTGATTGTCAACAAAAGACGTGAGGTATCCGAAAAGATTAAGGAAGCTCTTTCATACGGCGATATTTCCGAGAATGCCGAATATGATGCGGCAAAGAACGAACAGGCCGATATGGAGGAACGCATCCACACTCTCGAAGAGATGCTCCGTAAAGCCAAGATTATAGACGAATCAGAGGTCGCTTCCGACACAATTTCCGTCGGAAAGACCGTAAAGGTTAAAAATATGGCGCTCAAAGAAGAAGCGACATACACCATCGTCGGTGCTACAGAGGCAGATCCTTTTGCGGGCAAAATTTCCAACGAATGTGCAGTAGGCAGAGGCCTCATCGGTCACAAGATTGGTCAGACCGTCGAAATCGAAGTCTACGAAGGCGAAAAGGTCAAGTTCAAGATTTTGGACGTTAAGTAGGACTAACATTTATATGTAAATATATATAAAAAGAGGTAAAAAACAAAATGAGTACAGAAGACAGAACAAATGTCAACCCTGAAGCTACTGAAGTTACAGAAATGACAGAAGAGCAACTGAATGAGCAGCGTCAGATCAGACGTGAAAAGCTCAAGAAACTTCAAGCTATGGGCCGTAAT
>JAEEGU010000157.1 GCA_016280485.1 Bacillota bacterium
GTCCCGCGGCATGGCGGAGGTAACGCTTACAATAGACAATACGGACGGAATGCTGCCGATTGACTACAGCGAGGTAGCCATAACGCGCAGAATGTACCGCTCCGGCGAAAGCGAGTACCTCATTAACGGCAATCACTGCAGGCTAAAGGACATCCGCGAGCTCATCATGGACACCGGTATCGGCGTTGACGGATATTCCCTCATCGGGCAGGGCAAGATTGCCGACATCGTGGCGAACAAGACAGAGAGCCGTCGCGAAATCTTTGAAGAGGCGGCGGGTATTGTAATGTACCGCACGAAAAAGGCGGAGTCAGAAAGAAAGCTGGCGGCGTCCATGCAGAACCTCGAGAGAGTAAACGACGTAGTCGCTGAAATCGAGGGTCGCATCGACGGACTTAGGGCGGACAGTATTAAGGCAAAAGAATATGTTGAGCTTCGCGACAAATACAGAGAACTCGAAATCAACATTTCCCTGCAAAAGATAGACAATCTTGATCTGTCCAACGAATATATGAAGGACGAAATCAACGAGCTCGAGGGTGAAATCGAAAATCTCACCGAGGACAAAGAGGAAATCGACAAGGCCGTTGCGGGTAACCGCAGCCGTGCCGAGGAGCTCGAGAATTTATACAGCGAAGCAAACAAAAAGCTTTTGGCTGCAATCGACGAGATAAACATGCTCAGCAACCGCAGCCAGGTAAACAACGAAAAGCTTTCCGCAATCGACCAGAACACGGAGAGACTGACAAAGGAAATCTCCGAGGCCGAGGAAAAATTAAGTCGCGAGGAACAGAACGAAGCCGAGTTTGCAAAATCAAAGGCGTCAATCGACGAAAAGCTTGAAAAGCTCGACGCCGTATTAAAGGAAAAGATCAATGCCCAAAACGAGCTTGCGCAGGAAAATGCTGCGCGCCTTGCGAGCATTGATGACATGAAAAACGAAATATTCAACATCCAGAGCAGGAACAACGACAAGCGCGGCGAAAAGGCTTCGCTTGCGGCACTCAAGGCAAATCTTGACCAGAGAAAGGAAACCCTGAATGCGGAGATCTCCCGTTCCGGAGACGAAAAGGAAGCTATAGAGGAAAGACGTAAAAAAGCTGCCTCCGACATAAAGGCGCTCGACGACAAGCTTACCGCGCTTCGCATAGAGCAGAAAAAGGCTCGTGAAGAGGCAATGCGCCTCTCCGAAAACGAGAGAGTGAAGCTCAAGGAACTCGAAGAGACCAAGCTCTCCATCGGACAGAAGACTGCCCGCAAGAGAACCATCGAAGAGATGGAGAACAACTATGAGGGCTATAACAATGCCGTAAAGTACATCATGCGTGCCGGTATGGCGGGCATATGCGGCGTAGTTGCCGAGCTCATGGAGGTGCCGAAGGGCTATGAGACTGCCATCGAGACGGCGCTTGGCGCAGGCATGCAGAACATAGTCTGCGAAAAGGATGCGGACGCGAAAAAGGCAATTGAGGCACTCAAGGCAAACCGTGCCGGCAGACTTACCTTCCTGCCTCTTGAAAGCGTAAAGGGCCGTGGCAGCCGCGAGCGCAGCATAGAGGGCGCACAGGGCTTCAAGGGCTTTGGTACCGACTGCATCAAGTTCGACAAAAAGTATGAGGGCATATTTGAATACCTGCTCGGCAGAGTTGTTGTCGTTGACAATATGGACAGTGCCATCCGCATGTCAAAGCAGGCGGGTAGCCTCCGCTACGTAACGCTTGAGGGTGAAATCATCAACGCGGGCGGTGCGATTACAGGCGGTAAGTACAGAAACAACACGGCGAACCTCCTCGAGAGAAAGGCTGAAATCACGCGCCTTGCGGAGGAGCTTGAAGAATTAAACAAGCTTGCCGCAAGAGTAAGCGAGGAGCTTTCGAAAACCCGCACCGAGCTTGGCGAGGCAAACGTAAAGGCTGAAAAGATGGGCGATGAGGCTACTGACGTCGAAAGACAGCTAATCACCTTCAGGAGCCAGCTTGAGGTGCTTGAGAGCGCAATTCGTGACAGTCTGGCGGGCGAGGAAAAGAGAAACAAGGAGCTTTCCGACATCGAAAAGGAAAAGGGCAGTGCGGATGCAATGATCCTCGAAATCGATGCAAAAATTGCCGAGGGCGCAGAGGAATCAAAGCGCCTCGAGGCAGAGATAGAGAAGATGACAGCAGATGCGGAAAGCTTCCGCGTAAAGCTGGTTGACATAGGTGAAGAGATTACAAAGGCCCGCATCGACGTAACGGCTGCAGAGGGCGAAAAGGCGACCGCCGACCAGATGGCACAGCGCATCAGGGCGGACATAGACCTTGTGCGCCTGCAGGTTGCCGAAAAGGTGCAGGAGAGAGAAAATCTTCTCGCGCAGAGAGCAACGCTTACGGGCGAGCAGAATGTGGATGAGACCATCCGCGAAAAGGAAGACGCCCGCGAGGCTCTTGAAAACTACATCGCAGAGCTTGCAGAGGAAAAGGCGACCGTTTCAAAGGGTCTGAACGCCGATTCCGCCCGCAAGGACGAGCTCGATCAAAAGATGAAGGAACTCCAGGACAAGAAGTTCCAGCTCGAATTAAAGGCGGGCAAGCAGGAAACCCAGCTCGAAAACTTAAAGGAGCGCCTGTGGAACGAGTTCGAGGTAACCTATCTTCAGGCAATCGAGTTCAAAAAGCACGGCTTCAACATGGCCGGTGCGGAGAGAGAATCCCGTAAGATCAAGGCCAGAATGTCCGAGCTCGGTGAGGTTAACATCGGCGCTATCAAGGAATATGCTTCCGTCAGCGAGAGATACGAATTCCTTACTGAAAACAGAAAGGATATCCTCGAGGCAACCGAGTCATTAAAGAAGATAATCGAAGACATGGACAAAACCATCACAGAGCGCTTTACCGAGAGCTTTGACGGCGTAGTTGCAAACTTCGACAGCATATTCAAGGAGCTTTTCGGAGGCGGCCACGCAGAGCTCAGGCTCGACGACGAGGCACATCCTCTCGAATCGGGCATCGACATCATCGCTCAGCCGCCGGGCAAAAAGCTGCAGAACATCAATCTGCTCTCCGGTGGTGAAAAGACAATGACCGCGATAGCCCTGATGTTTGCCGTATTAAAGCACAAGCCGACACCGTTCTGTATTTTGGACGAGGTCGAGGCTGCGCTTGACGATGCAAACATCGACCGCTTCTCTAACTACCTGAGAAACTTTAACGATATCCAGTTCGCACTCGTAACCCACCAGAAGGCAACGATGGAGCACGCAGACGTTCTTTACGGCGTAACCATGCCGGAGCACGGTGTTTCAAGAGTAATCAGCTTAAAGCTCGGTGACGAGTTTGACCTGGACTAGGAGGACATAAAAAATGGAATTTGGTAAAAAGAGGTCGTTCTTCGGCAAGATGGGCGAGAAGCTGGCAAACGTGCTGGTTTCACGCGCTGTCGTTGACGAAGACCTGCTCGACGAGCTCGAGGAAGTGCTGATCACTTCCGACATCGGCATGGACACGACCATGAAAATAACGGAAGGCCTGCGCGATGCAATTCACGCCGACTATTTGTCAAAGCCCGAGGAGGTGCGCGAACGTCTCAAGAAGATTATGGCAGACATGATGAACAAGGGCGAGCGCCACAAGCTTTCCGCAGACCGCCCGCTCATCATCACGATGATAGGCATAAACGGCGGCGGCAAGACCACCACAATCGGCAAGCTTGCAAACAAGCTTCGCGGCGAGGGCAATTCCGTAATGCTTGCGGCGGCGGACACCTTCCGCGCAGCAGCGGCAGAGCAGCTCTGCATCTGGGGCGACAGGGTCGGTGTGCCGGTCGTTCGCCACAGCGAAGGTGCAGACCCGAGTGCAGTCATATTTGACGCCATTCAGTCGGCAAAGGCAAAGGGCATGGATGTGCTCATTTGCGATACGGCAGGCAGACTGCAGAACAAAAAGAACTTAATGAACGAGCTCGAAAAGATGAACAAGGTCATCGACCGCGAGTATTCGGAGGCAGCGCGCGAAACCCTGCTGGTTCTCGATGCGACCACCGGAAAGAACGCGATTTCTCAGGCAAAGGAGTTCGGTGATATAGCCGATCTCACCGGCATCGTCATCACAAAGCTTGACGGAACGGCAAAGGGCGGAATTGCTATCACCATCGCGGACGAGTTCGATATGGCAGTAAAATTCATAGGCGTAGGCGAGGGCATGGACGACCTGAGGGAGTTTGACCCTGCCGAGTTTATAGGAGGAATTTTCGATGAGTAAGCCGATTGTAGCGATAGTTGGCAGACCGAATGTGGGAAAATCCACTTTTTTCAACAAAATACTGGGCAAGCGCATCTCTATCGTAGAGGACACACCGGGCGTAACGCGCGACCGTATCTACGGCGAGGCGGAATGGCTGGGCAAGCACTTCGCGCTCATTGATACGGGCGGTATCGAGCCTGACAGCAAGGATATCATCCTTTCGCAGATGCGCGAGCAGGCACAGATTGCCATGGAGACATCGGATGTCATCCTCTTCCTCGTTGACGGTAAGGAAGGCCTTACGGCAGCGGACCGCGAGGTCGGTGAAATGCTGATGAGGACGGGGCGGCCGGTGGTGCTTGTCGTGAACAAAATCGACAATCCGCGCAACCTGCCGGTGGATTTCTACGACTTCTACGAGCTTGGGCTCGGCGAGCCGATGGCTATTTCGGCGGCGAACATGCTGGGCTTCGGCGATGTGCTTGACGAGATTGTAAAGAACTTCCCGGATGGGCTTGAGACGGATGAAGAGGACACCACCAAAATTGCCGTAATCGGTAAGCCGAATGTGGGCAAATCCTCGCTCATCAACGAGCTCTTAGGTGAAAACCGCGTAATAGTTTCACCTATTGCCGGAACTACCAGAGATTCGATAGATACGCCGTTTGAAAAGAACGGCCGCAAATATATACTGATTGATACGGCGGGCATTCGCCGCAAGAGCAAGGTAAACGAGGACATCGAGAGATTCTCCGTAATCCGTGCCGTTGCGGCTGTGGAGCGCTGCGATGTGGCGCTCTTAATGATAGACGCCGCTGAGGGTGTTACCGAGCAGGATAAAAAGATTGCGGGTGTGGCACACGAAGCCGGCAAGGGAATCGTCGTTGTCGTGAACAAATGGGACCTTATTGAAAAGGAAACCAACACAATGCGCGACTTCGAAAAGACGATTCGAAACGAGCTCATTTTCATGACCTACGCGCCGATTGTCTTTATCTCCGTTTTGGAGCATCAGCGCATCCAAAAGGTCATTGAGACGGCGGACTACGTTCAGGAAAAGAGGTCGCTCCGTGTATCAACAGGCCAGCTTAACGCACTTATCGCCGATGCGACCATGATGAAGCCGACACCGGGTGACAAGGGCAAGCACCTTAAAATATACTATGCGGCACAGGTCGGCACACGGCCGCCGCTCTTCAGCTTCCAGATTAACAAACGCGATCTGATGCATTTCTCCTATGCGCGTTATCTTGAGAACCGCATTCGCGAGTCTTTCGGCTTTGAGGGAACATCCATCAAGTTTGTGTTCAGGGAAAAGGGAGAAAGGGATAATTCGGACTTTTAAACAGTAACGAAAAGGAGACAAATCTTAAAGAGGCTACTACCATGTTTCAACCGATTAACATTTTAGTGCTAATTATAGTGGGCGTTATAGGGTATTTCATCGGAAATATCTCGCCTGCGATACTGATAGGCAAAGCACATGGAATTGACATCAAAAAAGAGGGAAGCGGCAACGCGGGGACGACCAACGTCCTGCGCGTGCTGGGAAAAAAGGCTGCGATAGGCACCCTGATTATCGATATAGGAAAGGGCGTTCTGGCGGTCATGCTGGGCAGGCTCATAGGCTATATCTACGCTTCCGGCATGCTGGATTTGACCGATGAAAGGGATATTTCCTATATCATGCTGTCGTGTGCGATGCTTGGCGGACTTTGCGCATTCATAGGACATATCTGGCCTATGGCATTTGGCTTTAAGGGCGGAAAGGGTGTGGCCACAGCCTTTGGCGTCCTGATTGCAATCAACCCGCTTCTGGCGCTCGGCTGCCTTGTGGTAGTGGCGCTGGTAGTGCTTGCATCGAAAATGGTTTCGCTGGGTTCGATTTGCGGTGCAATTTTGCTGCCGCTGTTATCGATGATGTTCGAGCCGGACTTTTTCTGGACGGGCGTAGTAATGGCCATCATAGTGGTAATAAAGCACAGACCTAATATCTCGCGAATTGTGCGAGGTGAGGAGTCAAAGTTGTTCTCCAGCAAGAAAAATAAAGAATAATAGCGGGGGCCTTCACGGCCACCACGCAGGGCTAGCGCCGGTTGCGGGGGGAGGACGCAAATGCTGCGCATTTGCCGTGCTTGCCTCCCATATCAGTCGGCGGCGCACCACGCGCCTAAACGACTCTCCACCGGATAGTCGTTCTTACGGCACATGCCTTCTTAAGGTTCAAGTCCTCTCCATTAACTTCACATAAAAAATTACCCTCTTGCTTTGCAAGAGGGAATTTTTTATGTCTGGTTGCGGGGGGAGGACTTGAACCTCCGACCTCCGGGTTATGAGCCCGACGAGCTACCAACTGCTCTACCCCGCGATATCAATATGAACTTGGTGCCGAAGACCGGGGTCGAACCGGTACGATCTGTAAGGATCGCAGGATTTTAAGTCCTGTGCGTCTGCCAATTCCGCCACTCCGGCGATATGAAAAGCACACCCGGGAGAGGAATCTCTCCCGAGCAGTCTTGGCTGCGGAGGAGGGGCTCGAACCCTCGACCTTGCGGTTAACAGCCGCCTGCTCCACCATTGAGCTACTCCGCATCATTGCCGCTATCCGCGACAAAAGTTATTATACTACAAGAAACATAGCACTGTCAAGCGAATTATGCGTCTTCCTGCAGTCTGTTTTCAATACCTGCGATACCCAAAACGCGGCGGCTCATATTGTTGTAGAGCTCGCGTTCGTTCTCGCTGAGCTTGAAGTATTTGGACGCTCCGCCGGCAGACGGATTCTCAAAGCGTGACATTAAAGTCTTAACTATGCGCTCACCGCAGGCTGTAAGAGCCGCCGAGCCACCCTGCTCGTCGAGGCTCACTTCCGCGGCAATGCGCTCGATTTCGGCATTGTCCTCCGGTGTCATGTAGTGGTCCATTACGGTGAGCACCAGCCCGGTGTAGAGCCTTGCGTCGCCGTCATCCGCCACGGTGCGGAGGTACGAAAGCGTGCTGTCGATGATGCGCTGAACACTTGCAATGCCGTGCTCTTCGCGGGTGATGTTGAGTGTCAGCTTGATGCAGGTAAGCGCGCCGATTGCCGCCATCACAAGGCATGTTATAATCCAGCCGCGGTGGCTGTCCCTGGTGCTTATCTGGTTGTAGATGAAAAATGCCGCAAGTCCGAGCATTAAAACTGCGCAGATCAGGAGTATCACGCGCAGGCGTTTCTGAGTCTTTATGAGATCGTTAAGTGACATGGTCCCTCCAAATTACGGGTAAATAAAATATACAAGTGTGATTATACCATATTTTCGCCAAGATAGGTGCAAAATATTCGTTTTCGCGGTATAATTAAATTTGTGAGAGTTCTCGCGCGGTTAGTGCTGAAAAGACGATATTAGTCGAAAGGAAAGAACTATGGATTACAAAAAAGTATACGAGTTTTGGAAGAACGACAATTTCTTTGATGAAGATACAAAGGCGGAGCTTACGGCTCTGACCGACGAAAAGGAAATAGAGGATAGATTCTATCGCGATCTTGAGTTTGGCACGGGCGGCCTTCGCGGCATCCTGGGCGCGGGCTCAAACCGCATGAACAAATACAATGTGCGCCGTGCGACGACGGGCTTCGCTCAGTTCTTAAAAGAAGCCTTCGGCGAGGAAGCGGCACGCGACCGCGGCGTGGCGATTGCTTTTGACTGCAGAAACGGCTCACGCGAGTTCGCAAAGGCTGCTGCGCTGACCATGGCGGCGGCAGGTATAAAGGCTTATCTCTTCACCATTCTGTCGGCAACACCACTCCTCTCCTACACGGTAAGGAAGCTTGGCTGCGTGGGCGGCGTGGTTGTCACAGCCAGCCACAACCCAAAGGAATACAACGGCTACAAGGCTTATGACAGCACCGGCTGCCAGCTCGGACTTGAAGATGCTGCGGCGGTTATTGAAAGGGTGGGAAAGGTGGACATCACTTCCACCGTGGTCATGGACGAGGCTGAGGCCAAAGAAAAGGTCTTGCTTATCGAAATAGGCGAAGACCTTCTGGAGGCTTTTGTCAGCGATGTCGAGAAGCAGGCACACGAGCTGCCGGCGGCCGCAAAGGAAGCACTTTCGGTGGTTTATTCACCGCTCCACGGTGCAGGCTTTGA
>JAEEGU010000158.1 GCA_016280485.1 Bacillota bacterium
GAGTGATTTCGAGGTCATGTTTTTGCTACCATGGCAAAAACACACCTCCTGTTTTCGTGTCCTCGGAATCACTGAAAACTTGTGTCGCAGCAATCGGAGTGATGTGTTTTTCGGGCATTCGCTTCGGCGGGTGCCCTTTTTTGCTCAGAAAGGAGAACTGCGACGATGGAAAAAAGCTATATTACCGATTCTCTGTTTGATCTCATCAACGAAAGCGATGAACTTGAAGCAGAGCTCAGTGATGTTTGTATGCACGGAGATGATCTTCGGGTCACCATGAAAGACGGGAGCATATTCCGGATTACTGTGACCAAAGAAGTCTGAGCCTCTGCGTTTAGAAGCACTACTGCTTCGCTTCAGGAAAGCCCATCTTCAAGCGTAGATCCCCAAGACTTTTTTGATACTGCGCCTGGGAAATCGCGTGCCGTTCGAGGAATTTGTCCAGCAGCTCTTTTTGATTCAGAAAGAGCTGCTTTTTCTTTTGCGTTGGGGTCATTTGCTCCCACTCTACTTGCTTATGCGTTTTAACATGTAAGTCAAGCTCCATTTCGCTATCTCTCCTATTCAGCTTTCTCCGCTGCCATGCTGGTTACAGCATACGGAAGAATAACATATATGTTTTCGTTTGTCCATACAGAAACCGCCCATAATCGACCACTCGTCCGTTATTGATGCCCTATTTCTGCAAACAAAAAAAGCAGCCAGCCTTCCACGAGCGGGAGGGCTGGCTGGTTCGTTGTCGGGATTATTCGTTTATCGCAAAGAGGCGCAATCATAGCCTGCTGCTAAACGCTGCATTCAGAGAGATTTCACCTCTGCCATTTGCGGCGATCCCTGCCCAATCAAGCACGGCAGCGAGAAGGAATACCGGGTCCAGGCCGGATTCTCCGGGTTTCTTGCCCATGAAAGCCAGCACAGTTCCTGTAACGGTGGTTTCGTCGCAGCCGGGCTCGCCTAGCCTGTGACTCCGAGCGCTTCCTTTCCTGGCACGGTATCCAGGGCTTCTGAGAAGGAGATCAACGATGGCATCGAACACCGTATAGGGATATGGAATCAACTTGGGGCAGAGAAATTCCTTCCCGTTGGAGCAAGCAATTATCTCGCGTAACTCGCCGTTATATAGTGAGACCATAGCACGTCCGCCAGCGGCGACAAGTTTTGCTTTTATTATCTCGGATGCTTTCATTCTGTTTCGATTGTTTTTAAATTCGTTATTTTCACTGTTTACCATACGTTGTAGTTCTGACTCTCTGATTTTTAGCTTAGTAAGATGTTTTTCAGAATGTGTCGATATTTTATTCTGTTAATAACCAGCGTAACAGTTTGGGCAAGTCGGTGTTCCATGAAAGTCGTGTAGCCCCGTACCACAAATTGGGCACCTAACCCATTCCCCCTCATCATCGAAGATACCAGGAGAGTCCCTAACCTCAATAAACTTCAGCAACTTTTCATCCGGTTCGAAGCTTTCGTTTTCATCTTCGTCCTCTTCAAAATCAGGCTCAACCAGTCCCGCGCAATAGGGGCAGCGAGTGTACTCGGATTCGTCATATACTCTCAAACAGAAACCACATTGCTGCATATTGAACACCTCCAGTTTGTGTCGCAACCTACGTTTTAATGTCTAATCCTTATCCTTGTAGGGGCTGTCAGAGAAACCCAGGTTCATGAGTGTTGCCACCTTGCGATCAAGTTGGCTTTTGAACAGATTAGTAAACCAAGACGTGTTGCCAAACCACTTAACCAGTGTGGGGCTAATGGCATAGTATGTTTTAATAAATACACGTCCGAGGAAGGACTCTGACAGCTTTTCGTCGCGGTACCGTCTCAAAACCCATACCTGCGGGCAGTCATAGCTGCCATAAACTGCTGTGGCGACATAGCATCCGCTCTTCTTGCTGCGCCCTCTGCTATGGTCGTACCAGGCTTTTGGCCTTGTCCACTTTCCTGTTCTGGGGTTATAATTCGATCTTCTTCCAGCTCCCATAAGATTTTCCCTCCATATGTTTGGTTTATGAATAGAATGTGCGTGTTTAAAATCTGTTGTCGAAAAGCGAGAAGAAGCACCTCGGTGTTTTCCTCCGAAGAAGGCGTGGCAAAGTCTTCTCATAAATACTATATCACAGAATACATTAAGTCGCAATAGGTTGTTAAGCAGATTCTACTACTATGCGGCTATACATCCTCAGTTTTGGACATATATCTCAAAATGTAATACTATCTTTGCCGGAGTTCTTGACAGTTGAAAGTTGCCATTGTATTATATATTATTAAATAGCGCTATGATATGTCATCTTGCTCTTTTAGTTAAATACGGGCTCAAAAGACTGCAAGTATTGTGGAGGTATTCAGATGAATAATCCATTTAGGGGCCGGAATGCAAAAACACCTGAGACCGCTCGACAAGAAGCAAAAAAGCAGCAGCAACGGGAAGCGCGCCTACTTCAGTTACAGGAAGAGGCTGCTTCACGGCAAAACAGGAAAGGTTTACATTTCCCCCATCCTCTCCAGGAGCGTAAAGCCAACCAGGAGATTGAAGCTCTTCAAAAAGAAATAGAGTCATATAGGGCAAAACAAAAAATCATGCAGAGAGATAGGAAGATCTATATTGGTCTCGGCGCTTTTCTTTTGGCCCTATTTCTTGTTATTTTTATAATGGCTGGAAAAGAAAAAGGCACAAATACTCCTATGAATACTCCAACAGAAAACCTTTTATCTACACGTGATACACAGTCCCTGGAAAGATCAACAACAGAGAGTGAAGCCTGCGTAGAAACTACCGAAGCAACAGAAGACTATGTGGAGGTTCTAGAAGGGCTAATCGGTAAAATGAATTATACAATTACCTGCCAGACCTATTCTTCGGCTACTAGGAAAGCGTATTGTCTGTTCGATTTTGATTCCGGGTTGATGACAGAATTAACAATGGTTTACAAGTATCATGGGGATTTCAAAGGAGTAGAGGACATCCATTCTTTTCGTATTGTCGGGGATATGGAATCTGGATGGGAACTGTACCAATATGGAAATCTATACTATATGGAGTATAAAGGTAGTGGCGTTGAACGTTACAATGAAAACCATAAATACTTAGGTAGATATAGCGAAACAACATCTCGACAAGGCGCTCTTGAAAACGCCCTTCGAAAACTAGATCCCCAAAAAGCAATCGAGTGTCTCCAGCCTAAAGATTGATCACGAGACTGCATAAACCGCAGGGCGATGCTTTCGCCTGCGGTTTTTGTCTAGCCATAATTTCAACTGCACTACCTACTACAGACAGATTTGGCTGACAATCACCGTTTCCTTTCAGTGTGTCTCTGTATGCCCAAACTACGGTCCACATTAGCTTTTGCAGCGAGAAGCTCCTTCATATCCGCCCGCCTTCTGCGTAATTCAATCCAGCATTGAAAATGTTTCCTGAATCATATCATAGAGTCTGGAATTCTTATCTTCATCAAACATAAATATCATTCTCCTTTTCGTCTTCCACATGAATCAGTCAGGCGCTAAACAAACATAGTCCATCTACAGAACCTCCATTATCGAATGCTCCATGTATGAAACTGCTTTTTACGGGTGACATCTGCCGCACGGGTCGTAGCCCAGTTCAATCAGTTCGTCTCTGGTGCCGGTAAAATACCACTTGTTGCTTTCCTTCATTTGATCTACGGAGGAGCAGGTTGGATAGTGGAATTTTTTGGTATTCGTATTGGCAATATATGTTACCCTGGCCTCAGTTTCATCCGGATCACCTTCGCCCGGAACGGTTCGGTCGACCGGCTCTGTTTCCTGCGCCGCGAGTTCTTCCAGATAGTTTTGATAGCCGCCGGCGGCAAGATAGGTGTCAAAGTCTGCGTTTTTTTCAACGTCAAAAGTGACGTTGCTTCCGTCGCTGGTGCAGTGGACATCCCCTTGGATGTCAGTACGGAACAAAGTGACACCGTTGCCTTTGAGCCGGGAAAGCACGTCATCCGTTGGATGCCCGTAAGTGTTGTTCCCGCCAACAGAGATTACCGCATAAGTCGGCGTTACAGCGTTTATAAAGCTGCTCGTGGTAGAATATTTACTGCCGTGGTGCGCGACCTTCAAGACATCGCTTTTCAGATTATATCCGCTTCTCAGAATAGCAATCTCATCATCGCTCTCACAATCGCCGGTGAAGAAAAAGGATGTATCTCCGTACTCGATCTTCAGCGCGATGGATGTGTTGTCGGTCTTGGTTACACCGGAATCCGGATATACAATTGTGACCGTCGCGCAGCCAAGGTAAAAGCTGTCCCCAGAGTTTGGGACAGACAATTCGCAGTCACGATACCCTAAATACCTTATGAAATCCTTAAATGGCTCGGAATCATAGTCAGAAACGGTGCAGAATGCGGTTCCGGCAGTGGCATAATTCAAAGCGCCGGCCAGGCCGCCTACATGGTCTGCATCGGGGTGTGTGGCAACAATATAGTCGAGATGCTGGATGTTATGCGATTTCAGGAAGCTGTATATCAGACTTGAATTCGACTTGTTCCCGCCATCTATCAGCATTACAGCCCCATCGCAAATGACGCATGCCGCATCTCCTTGACCCACATCGAGGAAATAAATCTCAAATGTGGAGTCCGCGGTTCTTACCGGAATTGGTTCGGTCGCTAAAGTAGTTTCGACCGACGGCTCTGTAGCAGGTTCACTTGTTGTCTCTTCGATGGTTGTTTCAATAAGCTGAGTCGTCTCCGTTTCCACAGGAGGCTCTGTAGTTTCTATAGTTTGTACTGTGCTTTCTTCAAGGGTTGATGTTTCTATTTTGCTCGTGGTAACCACAGCAGTATTTGACGGTACAGTATTGTTTGCTCCTTCGCTTAAGCAGCCAGAAAGGATCACGAGAACAAAAAGAACAGCAAGAATGGGCAGAACCTTTTTCATCTGACAGACCTCCTCCCAACAGATCGAATACTATCACACGCCAACAATTATCTCACGATTCTAGTATACTGCAAACCGAGACAGATGTCTATTGCAGCCTGCACTTTCAACTTCAAAATTCGGAATGCTATTGTGCTTTTTCAGCCACCATGTCAGTAATTGCGTAAGATAGCAGTTCTTCCGCTCTGACATTTGGATTGACCCAATCATGAATCACTGATTTTGGTAAAATCAGCGGCATTCTATCGTGTATGTGGACAATACTCTCGCCCGGTTCCCGTGTCAAAATTACGAACACAGGGACGCCGTCTTCCAAACGATACAACCCGCATAACCAAGTAACTCCTGCCTCACGAGGTTGAATTGCGTATTTCGTTTTGATGGTGCTTCTGCCGTCCGGAGCAGGAATGTGCTGCCATTCGTAGTACCACGAAACCGGGATCACGCATCTGTGCTCTTTCCATGCGTCCCGGAAAGTCGGCTTTTCAGCCGCCGATTCAACACGGGCGTTAATGATAGGGGCAGACCTGCCTTGAGCCGAGAACCCCCAGATCATTGGAAAGACAGCTGCATTCTTCTGCTTATCAGAGGCAATTGCGGCAACAAGGTTTGTCGGGATAATATCTCCCGACTGAACCAATGGAGTTGGATGGCTTTTCTGAATTCGTGTAACCAGCGGAGACTTTATCGCTATACCGAGGATTGGCGCGAGTTCAGGATCGTAATCCTCCATATGACAACGGCAGCACATAGTAATTCCCCCTCGCTTTTGGGTTTGTAATATTTTTAGCCCATTATTGCTTTTCAGTACTATTGGGAAGCGTAAAGAACTCACCGAGTGTCAGCCCCAGGCCATCGCAAATACGTGTAATTGTGTCAAGACTGATCTGCCCGCCACGCCGCCGGTTGACAGAGAGGGTGGACGGATTAATGCCGCACGCTTTCGCGAGTGAATGTAGACTGAGATTTCGTTCCAAAGCGAGCTGTCGCACTCTGGCGGTGACATCAAAGTCGTTTTTCATAATGTGGTTCCTCCTTTGAATCCGCGAAACAATTGACTAAAAATCCCTCCTTTGGGTGCTGCACTCACACTGTATCATATTATCAGTCCCATATTTGGTACCGAATCCGTTTTCATCCCAAAAATCGAAAAAAGTTGATTGTCAGAGTAACACTGTACTCAAATTGTTGAAAAAGCGTATTTGGGCGGGGTTTACTTTGGCAAGAATCGGCAGATCAATTAAACTGTCCAGAAAAGCCGCACAAATATATGGTTTTTGTAGCGGGAGAAAAATATTCAGTTGAGAACACGCCCGCAGATCATAAACTTGGATGCCCTTGTCACGATTCGCGGGGCATATTTCTCGTTGAAGGAAACAAGCACCGGCTTGTTGTGCACAACTCCATTGCTGTCGGTGTAGTCTTCCAGTTCGTCTTCTTCAGGTTCCCGCTCATCATAGCACTTAATATAGCCTTCTCCGTCCAGTACGAAGATGCCAACTTCTCCCGGGCGAAGTGCGTGGCAGACCTGCACCCAGACAAGCTGATGATCCAGATAAATGGGTTCCATACTGTCTCCGTTTACCCGAAGTGCATAATCAGCGCCGGCTGGAATGCTGCTCTCCGGAAAGCGCATCAGTTCAATGTTCTCCTGATCCAGGAATTCACCGGTACCTGCGGAAGCAGCAAGCGTGCTGACGGGCATCTCGCGGTATTTTACCGCGTTCGGTTTTACAATCGGAACAGGTGCGTATTTCCCGCTTGCAATCAGGTCTGCCTTGTATTCTTCGACTTTCTGAAGCCCGATATCGTTCAATTCCATAGTTCCGTTCATGAAATACCTATAGGAGTCTGGAATATCCAACGCATCACAGATTGCAAGCATTTGATAAGCATTGGGTATTGCTTCATTTCTTTCCCACCGGATTAAAGACTGGTAGGCAACACTAACCCCTCGTTCTTCAAGCTGGTGTTGCAACTCCCTCTTGCTCATTTGTTTTTTCTTTCTGGCAGCCTCAATTTTCAAAGCAACTACACCGAGTTCCTGCTCTTCAGCAGCCTGGTAAATCTCCTTTTTCCGGGACACTACAGTAATGATTTTTCCGGAATTATTGGACATAGCAATCCCTCCTTACGTCACAAATATACCACAACAGTTTAACATTGTCAAGAAAGTTAAACTGGATAGTGACAAATGCAACGTTGACAATTTGACTCGGCAGAAATATAATCAAGCTATCCAAAGCGGGTCAGGAGGTGATATCATGACACCCGGCCAGGATCGCGTTTACGTTTGTGTAGATATGAAAAGCTTTTACGCTTCAGTTGAATGTGTCCACAGAGGGCTGGACCCGCTGCAGGCCAGGCTGTTGGTTGCTGATGAGACTCGATCCGATCAGACAATTTGTCTTGCTGTATCCCCGGCGTTGAAAGCAATTGGCGTTCCGAGCCGGCCACGGCTCTTTGAGGCGAAGCAGGCGATCCGAAAATACGAATGCCGCTATCACACGAAGGTCGACTACATCATTGCCATGCCGCGGATGGCTGAGTATGAGCGGATTTCTGCGCTGATCTACTCCATCTATCTGCGCTACGTTTCCTCTGTGGACATCCACGTGTACTCGATTGATGAGTGCTTTTTAGATGTGACCGGCTATCTGCATCTTTACCGGAGGCAGGCGGAGGCGGAGGGAACCAACCCAGCTCGCTTGATGGCAATGACCATGATCCGGGATGTACTCAAAACGACTGGTATTACCGCAACAGTGGGAATCGGGACCAATCTGTATCTGGCCAAGGTAGCCATGGACATCGTTGCCAAGAAAGCTGCCCCAGACAAGGACGGCGTGCGGATCGCTGAGCTCAACGAGGATTCCTACAAGTATCTGCTCTGGGATCACAAGCCCTTGACGGACTTTTGGCAGATTGGCCCAGGAAAACAACGGAGGCTTGAAAAGGCCTATCTCTTCACGATGGGGCAAGTCGCGCAAAAAAGCCAGTATGATGAGGAGTTCTTTTAC
>JAEEGU010000159.1 GCA_016280485.1 Bacillota bacterium
CTGCGCCACAGTTCTTGCATTTGTAGGTTTTCGTATTTTCAATGGTTTCTCTTTCGTCTTCGCTAAAATCTACCCAGTTAAACTCGGCTTCTTTATCGCCTTTTTCCTCGGTCTCAAAAACGTCTGCCGCAAAGGTGCTGTCGCAGTGGTCGCATACCAGAAGCTCCTGCTCCGCGTCCCATCTTAGTGGCGCTCCGCAGGCTTTACATTTGTATGAATTCGTGTTCTCTGCCATTTTTTCTCCGTGTTATTTTTGCATATTTGCGCCGGGTATACCCATACCCCTTAATGATACCCCAAATGTGTATCTCAGTCAATAAAAAAGGGCGGAACAGATAGGCTCTGCTCCGCCAATTTTTGTTTGATTTTTGTACTACTTTACGATATTTTCGCAGAAGCGTTCCGCGATGGCCGCAACCATGCCGCGGGTTGTGCTACCCTGCGCTGCGAGGGTCACTTTGCCATCCTTGCCGGCAACGCCGTTAAAGAGGCCTGTGCCCACAGCCCAGCTCATTGCTTCCTTTGCGTAATCCGAAACGCTTGATGTGTCGGAGAACGCTGAAAGCTCCGCACGTGTGCTGATGTCATAGCCCTTGAACTTCGCATAGTTAAAGAACATCAATGCGAGCTGCTCGCGGGAAATGATATTGTTCGCGCCAAAGTTCTTTCCGTCGCCCTGCGCAATTCCGCTTTCTGCCATCCACGATACCGCAGGTGCAAACCAGTCGGTCGCCTTAACGTCTCCGAATGCGCTTGCCGCCGTATTTCCTGCAGTCGCTCCGTCGAGATTAAAGAGAATCTGGGAAACCATTCCGCGGTTTGTATTTGCATTGGCATTGAATGTGTCTCCGCCGATGCCTTTCATAATCTCGTGGCTTGCCGCCCATGCGACGTTCTTTGAGAACCAGTCGGTTGCCTTAACATCATGGAATGTCTTGGTGTTGTCGACAATCTTGATTGTCGCGCTGCTCTCAAGTGGAATTACAACGCCTTCCTCGGAAATGGTGGAAGTCTTTATAACTTCCTCGGTACCGTCCGCATTTACGAGTACAGCAACTGTGCCTGCGGTCAGGTTTTCGACCGGAATCTCAACCTTTACAGGCTCTTCTGTCTTTGGAACCGTTACCTTTACAGGAACTGCCTGCTCTACAGTCTTTTCTGCCTTTATCTCAACAGGCACCTTTACGGCTTCGCCTGCCTTTGCCGCTTCTTCAGCAGCCTTTACGCTTACAGTTGCGCTGGCCTCGAGTGTCTTGCCGGTCTCGTCGGAAACTACGCTTGCCTTGCTGCCATCGGTAGTCTCCACGGTCTTTTCGGTGGTAACTGTGGTCTTGGCATTACCTTCGGTGTCGGTGGTTGTTACCGTGTTTGTGGTAGTTGTAGTCTTTGTTCCGTCCTCGCTTACAGTGGTCGTTGTAGTCGGCTGGGACGGTCTGTGAGAGGAGCTGCTTGACGCTACAGTGAAATTAGCAGATACCGTAACTGTTTCGTCCGGCATTGTGAATGTCACGCTTGAACCGCTTGCGATTTCGCCGTTTGAATCTTCAACGATTATAGTTCCGACAGTGTATCCGGAATTCGGTGCGCCGGTGATGGTGACTTCACTACCGACTACTGCAGGGAAGAATTCTCCGTTCTTTCCCGGAACTCCGTTGCCTGTCGCTACAACGGTTCCGTTAGTCATCGCAGAAAGCTTTATCTCGCGATATGACTTAATATTTGAATCACTAATCGCCCAAGTATCCTTGCTTGCAAATACGCTCGCAGAAGCATCGGCATGTACATAGAGTGTACCGTTAAAGCCGGAAAAGGCCGGGCTCACTGTGCTTGAACTGATTCTTTCAATGGATTTAGGTAAAACGATTGCTTTCAAGGCAGTCGTTGTGGTGAATGCTTCATAACCTAGGCTCACAAAGCCCTCTCCGATATAAAGGTCTTTCAGTGCCGGCTGAATCATAAACGCACCATCTTCGATTGTTCTGTTAGAACCGCCGTCCTTTATTATGAGGGTTTCAATAGCTTTGTCATTGCTGAATACGCCGGGATATATTGAATTGACGCCACTTCCGATTGTGACCTTTTTAAGTCCTGTGCAGTTTGAAAATGCGCCTTCCTGCAGAGTCGTTACACTATCAGGAATTGCGATTTCCTCTATGGACGGACAATTTGCAAAAGCACCGCCATATATTCCTGTGATTCCTTCTCCTATTACGACGTTTTTCAATTTTCCGCAGCTATCAAATGCCGCTCCGATTGTAGCGCCTTTGGTATTGTCCTTTATAATAACGGTTTCAAGATCCCTCATTACAGTAGCTAACCCGTCAGGCACAGCTGTGACACCGCTTCCGATGGTAAGTTTCTTTAAGCTGATACAACCGGAAAAGGCTCCCGGCTCAATGGTGCTGACATTGTCAGGCACTACTACCTCTTCAAGGGAAGAGCATCCTGCAAACGCGGAAGAGCCTATACTTGTTAATGTGTTTGGAAGAGAGATGGCTGCGAGGGAAGAGCAACTCGAAAAGACGCCGTTGCCTATTGTAGTGAATCCTTCTCCGATGGTCACAGTCTTTAAGTTAGAGCAACCCGCAAAAGCGCTCTGCCCAATGCTACCGTTTGTGCCATTTCCTTTTATAATCAGCGTTTCGAGACTGGATACACCAGCTGCGAAGCCGTCAGGAATTGAAGAAACTCCGCTTCCGATCTTCATGCTCTTTAATTCGGTACATCCTCCAAACATGCCGCCTCCTACAGAAGTAACACTGTCCGGGATAGTTATTGCCTCAATTGATGTGTTTCCGAAAACTCCGTTTCCAATACGAATATATCCTTCTCCGATTTGCACGGAACGAAGATTTGAAAAGTCATATAATAATCCGTCGCCTATTGATGGGCCGTTATTATTTGGCTTAAAGACAACTGTTTCAAGTCCTGTGCAGCCATAGAACAATCCGGTATATATATTCGCTAGACCGCTTCCGACTGTGACATTTTTAAGCTTCGAGCATCCGTAGAACGGAGATTGCATATTCCCCACTGAAGTAACGCTGTCAGGGATAGTTATTGCCTCAATTGATGTGTTTGCGAAAGCTCCGTTTCCGATATCACTATATCCTTCTCCGATTTGCACGGAACGAAGGCTGTAAAGGTCGGAAAATGCTCCGCCGCCTATAACTCCGTTATTATTGTTCGGTCTAAGCACAACGGTTTCAAGCGCTGTGCCATAAAACATCCCGGCATCAACACTTGTAACCCCGGAGCCGACGGTCAGTCTTTTGAGTTTCTCGCAAAAATCGAAGCATCCGCTACCGAGAGAAGTAACGCTGTCAGGGATAGTAACTTCTTCAAGTGCTGTACATTCTCTAAAAGCGGCGCTCCCTATCGTTGTTACACCTGTCCCGATTGCAAGATTTTTTAGCCCGCTACACTGGGAGAACGCAGCGCCACTTATTGTTCTGCCGGTGGTTCCATTCTTTATTGTGACGGTTTCAATGCTTGCATTTCCCGTAAATACTCCCGGGCCGACAGTAGAAATTGCCTCGCCGATTTCTACTGTTTTTAAGCTCGAGCATCCGCTAAATGCGCCGCTATTAATTGATGTAAGACTGTCAGGCAATGATATCGATTCAAGCGGAGTATTGCAAAATGCCGCCGTTCCGATAGTTTCCAGGCCTTCCGGTAAATTGATTGCCGTTATTCCGCAACCATTGAAAGCATTGTCCTTTATTTTTTTGATGCTGCTTGGCAGAGTTACACTGTTTACGGTTGACATGTCTACGAAGTTCAAATTGCCAACACCTGTAATGCCGTTATTGATAATGACTGTTGTAAAGCTTACCGTATCGCAGTCTATCTGATATATGTACCATGGAGCGTCATAGCCGCTATAGTCCGGCATATCACCCGTACCTGAAATTGTTACGGTATCATAGACATTGTCGCCGTTGGTATCGCTTGCCTCCCAACTGATGTCCTCGTTACATGAACCGCCAAATGGTTCACCTGCCGGAACCGTTATCGTAACACGGGCACGTGAAGAATACACCGGCATTGTTGCCGTGGCAGTCGCCGGTCCGATGGCAGAATTCTCGTCATCTGTCGCTGCGATTATCTGCGATGTGCTAAATGGCATAAACGCTACGACCATACATGCCACCAGCAGGATTGATAATAACTTACTCTTGCTTTTCATTTAATTTCCTCCGTATGCTTATTTTCGGTTGCAACTTTATACGCATTCGCTTGTGCTGCCTTGCAACTTACATGAAACCATTATACCCCCCCATTTTACTAAATTTCAAGCATCATATTGTCTTTTAATTGCTCATTATTTGTGCAATTTTCGCCAAGCCTTATAAATAACTATGCTCGGTATCAAATAATTATTTACAGATTTTTCACGCAATTAAATAAAAATCAGATGACTATAGCATGTTTTTGATGCCATAATCATCTGAAACCCATGTTTTACATATTCCCGCTATAGCATTATGTCGCTATCGCGTTTGCTTTCGTTGACTTTTTCAATAAGTCCGTGCATCGGATTGTGAAGCAGAAGGCAAACAATTGCCGTGCAAATTGCAAATAGCAGGACTATCCCCAGGCATTCGAAATATGTGTTATCGTACATGCCGCCGATGCATTCGCGCATAGCGTTTATTGCGTATTTGAAAGGCATGAACGGGTTTAACGCTTGGAACATAGGCGGAAGCACCTCCACAGGGAATGTGCCGCCCGAGCCGCCGACCTGAAGAACCATTACGATTACGCAGATGCCAAGGCCGATGCTCTCAAACGCAAACACAAGCGAATACTCGATAAGCGTGAAGACTACGCCGACGATAAGGGATGTCAGCACAAAG
>JAEEGU010000160.1 GCA_016280485.1 Bacillota bacterium
ACGTATACGTTGCACAGTGCTCCATGGGTGCTAACAATAACCAGCTGATGAAGGCATTAAAGGAAGCTGAAGAGCACAAGGGTCCTTCCATCGTTATCTGCTACACTCCTTGTATCAACCACGGTATCAAGAAGGGTATGAACAACGCTCAGAAGGAAATGAAGGAAGCTGTAGAATCCGGTTACTGGAACCTTTACAGATACAATCCAAGCAACAAGGAGTTCATGCTCGACTCCAAGGAACCAAGCATGGATCTCATCGACTTCCTCCGCGGCGAGGTTAGATACTCGGCACTTGAAATCACATTCCCTGACAATGCAAAGAAACTCTTTGCAGAGGCAGAGGAAGCAGCAAAGGCTAAGTACGATTACTACAAGAGCAGAGCAGGCAAATAGTCTCCGCTCATAGCCTTAAAATCCGACTAATAGGTATTAAAAAACAGCAGTTCTCCCGAAAGGGAGGGCTGCTGCTTTGCTTTATTCGTTATATTGATATAAGTAAAGGAAGTTATTTTTCGTCGAGGAAAAGTGAGCTTTGTCTGTTGATGACCATCATGTTGTAGTGGCGGGCCTGACGCAGGTCCTCCTTGCTGAGCTTTATTACCTCCATGAAGCGGTCGTTTTCTTCGAGGATTTCCTTTGAAATCATGGCCTTTATGCTGATCGGTGCGAAGAACGGTAACGTTCCGAGGCCCGAAACGATGCCCACTGCCTGTGAATTGGCATGAGTCGGGTTCATCATGCATATGTACATCTTTTCCGAAGGGTTTACCTGGTTTGTCATTATGAAATGAGTTATGACATCGTAAGGATAAGCCTTTCCGGTGAAGAGATGCTGGCATTTCTCCGGGTCGTCAAAGGACGAAAGCCCGTGGTACATTATCACATCCAGATGGCTCTGATTATCCTCTTTCTGATAGAATTTCATAAGAGAACGGGTGATTTTGCGGGTACGCCCATCGAAATAATACATATAGGCAAAAGGCTTGTTGAAATAGATGTTTTCAGGAAGCTTTGCCGGCTTTGTATTCGGAGACTGGTAGTCGACCAGCATCGAGATTTCAACCTCGAGAGCATCTGCTATTTCCTGCAGTGTTTCTATGTCGATGCTGATTGCACCGTTTTCATATTTTGAAATTGTGGCCTTACTTTTGCCTATCTTTTGTGAAAACTGTTCAATTGTGAGTCCGTTGCGCTTGCGATGCTTTTTTATTTGCTTGCCTACGTATTCGGAAATGGTCATATTCTACCTCTACATATCTAAAATTTACATACAAATTCATTTTAATTCAAAAATAGGATTTTTGCAAGCGAAAGTTTCACGTAAGGAAAAAGATAAAATAAAATATTCGCAAGAGGCAACAAAGAGAAAATAGGCATGAAAGAGACTCAAACTTGCCATTGACAAACGTTACGGGCTTGGGGTATGATACTATTGTCTATTCATGTTAAATAATAAACAAACAATCACAATAAATTGCAAGGAGAATGAAAATGGATTACAGAGCAGAATACAAAAGTAAATTACGTACACCTGCGGAAGCAGCCAAGGTCGTAAAAAGCGGCGATTGGGTTGACTTCGCTGTATCGCTTGGTTTCCCTACACTCGTGGACAAAGCGCTTGCAGAACGCAAGGATGAACTTACAGATGTTAAAATCAGGAGCTATCTGGTACTTCAGCCTGTACAGTGCGTGGAATGTGACCCTACAAGAGAGCACTTTACCTACAACAGCTGGCATTGCTCGGGATACGAGAGAAAGCTCTGCGACAAGGGACTTTGCAACTACATCCCTATGGTTTACAGAAACGTAGCTTCCTACTACAGAAAGTACCTCGAAGTTAACGTAGCGGTAATGGCAGTGCCTCCAATGGACGAGCACGGCTGCTTCAGCTTCTCCATCAACGCTGCAACAGCAAGAGCTACTATGGACTGCGCACTCAAGACCGGCGGCAAGATTATCCTCGAAATCAACGAAAATCTGCCACCTGTTCGCGGCGGTCAGGAAGACTACATTCACATCTCCGAAGTTGACATGATCGTTGAGGGACCTCACGATCCGCTTCCTGAGCTTCCTACTCCTCCTGCTACAGAAATCGACGAAAAGATTGCAAAGTATGTAGTAGACAACATGGTTGACGGTTCCGTAATCCAGCTGGGTATCGGCGGTATGCCGAACGCAGTAGGTCAGATGATCGCAAAGTCAGACTTAAAGGACCTCGGTATTCACACTGAGCTTCTCGTTGACGCTTACCTCGATATGTACAAGGCAGGCAAGATTACAAACCGCCGCAAGACTATCGACAAGGGCAAGGGCGTATTCGGTTTCGCACTCGGTGCACAGTCACTCTACGACTGGTGCCGTGACAACCCGTCACTTGTAACATATCCTATCGAATATGTTAACCACCCTGAAACAATCAAAAAGCTGGACAACTTTGTATCCATCAACAACTGTATCGCAGTTGACCTCTACGGCCAGATCTGTGCTGAAAGTGCAGGTACAAGACATATCAGCGGTACAGGCGGACAGCTTGACTTCCTTACAGGTGCTTACGAAGGAAACAACGGTAAGGCATTTATCTGCATGACCTCTTCCTTCACAGACAAGGAGGGCAACCTCAAGTCCAGAATCTACCCTACATTCTCCGGCGGAGATATCGTAACAGACCCTCGTAGCCAGGGCTTCTATCTGGTAACCGAGTACGGTATCGCAAACCTCGCGGGCAGAACTACATGGGAAAAGGCAGAAATGCTCATTAACCTTGCAAATCCTGTTCACAGAGACGATCTCATCGCTGCTGCAGAAAAGCAGAAGATCTGGAGAAAGTCCAACAAGAGATAGGTTAGTTTCATAAAGATGATTCGGTCGGACTTTGGCGAGACAATGCGCCAAAGTCCGACTTTGCTTTAAATTTGCGACTAATTTGCTATTGTCTTTGTTTGTATTTGCGAATTGAAAAAATTTTTTGAAAGGTATAAAAAAGCCTCAAAAGAGTTTTGATAATAAGTCCTTGAAAAATCAAGGTTCCGACGGATAAATATTCAAAAATGCAAAAGTTTCGTGCAAGTAAACGCAGGGCAAACTGATATTGTATTTCAATTGTTTTTGAAAAGCAACCCCTGCGAAAGTGCGAAAAAATGCAATCGTACGAAAAAATATGAACAAAAAGTTTCGTGTGAGTAAAATTACCCGGTGTTGACTTTGACGCATTTGCGCAATAAAATAGTAGGGTAAGATATATAAGTTATATTCACTTTCAAGAAAGTTATTTCGTTAAGTAAGAAAAGGATGTGACGACATTGGCTAAAGGTAAATTAGTTTTTCGCGCAGACAGATGTAAGGGTTGCGAACTTTGCGCATCTGCTTGCCCAAAGAAGTTGCTTGCATTGGATGAGGTAAACGTTAACAAAAAGGGTTACCATCCAATCACAATCACAAACCCGGATGAATGCGTAGGCTG
>JAEEGU010000161.1 GCA_016280485.1 Bacillota bacterium
AAAGAATCCCCCGCCGGCTCTTCGCAGATATCAGATGTGCGGAACGGTTCCGGTTTGTAATATTGGCAAACTACTAAGATTTTCATTGGTTTCTCCGTTTATTGCTTTTGTACATTTCGACCTCGCGCCGTAGGCCTTCGGCGAACGGCATTGGATTGTAGCCGAAGTCGCGGGTCGCCGCATCGTGCGGATAGTTTCTCGGTTCCACGAGGCGCTGCACCTTTTCGCGGAAGTCCGCCTTGCCGAGCGAGATAAGGAATACGCCCCACGCACCGGCGTAAGCTATGCCAAACGGCACGCTGAAGAAGGTCGTGCGCTTTCCGAGGTATTCGCTGATAAGCTTCATTATGTCTATAAGGTCGATTACGGTGCCGCCGGAGAGGATGTACTCGCGGTCAGTTCCGCAAGGTTGCCGACCCTGTAACAGCATATTCAGCACCTGGAGATATGCACGGCCAAGATCCTGGTGATGTACAGGTTGCAATGCATAGTGCCCTCCCTTTACCATAGGGAAGAAGCGTAGCTTGTCGGTCATCTTGATAAACTTGACCATGTTCTGGTCTTTCAAGTTCCCATAAATCATCGTAGGGCGCAGAATGGTTAAGTCGATTGGCTCGTTCGCTGCAGCGATCAGGCGGCGGATTTCCGCCTCGGTCTGGCGGTAGCTTTCGCCGGCCGCCTTGTATTTGGAATATATGCCCGTGGTATGAACCAAAACGAGGCGCTTCACTCCGTTTGCAATTGCCGCACGCACGATATCCAAAGAGGCGCTTATTCCCGCAATGTGAAATACGATATCTATCCCAAGGGTCATTTCTTTAATCGACACCACGTCAGTCATATCACCCTCAAACAGCTCAACAGACTTCCCCATATCTATTAACTTTTCAAGCTTTGCGCGGTCAGAAGTTTTACGAACCAGAGCCCTTATGCTGACATCCTCGGGGAACGCCGCAATCAGCTCGTCCAAAAAATATTGACCGCTGCTACCGGTTGTACCGGTCACTAAAATCTTTTCCATTTCACCTCTTATTACGCAAAAACCAATTATTCGTTACTCGCTACTGCGCCTGCTTGTAATTGATTTTAATATTTCCAATTCCTCCACTTTCACCGCTTTCAGAAATGCTAAATATATTCCTATCGCTACACAAACTGCCAAGCCGAGATATACCATTCTCGGCATCCAGATTACCGCGACAAGCCCTCTGTAAAACAGGTACGACGCGCCAACGGAAACGACCGACGCAAGCGCTATTTTCGCCATCTTGCCCCAGCCCGGCACCACGTCAATTTCGTGGAATTGGCGCAGCCCGAAGTAAAGAAGCAGCGAGTTTACGAAAGCCGCACAGCTTGTCGCAAGTGCAAGACCTTTATGCTGCATACTTTCCACCAGCATTAGATTAACCGCTATATTTACTGCCACGCTTATAATTGCAAAATACATAGGTCTACGCGTATCTTTTAGCGAGTAATATACGCTTGTGAGGAAAGTATTTAATGCCATAAATGTCATCCCCACCGAATAAAACCTATACGTTCCGGTTGTTAGTTCGGTTGCCGCAGCATCGAAAGCACCTCTTTCGAAAACGATCTGCACAATTTCGTTGCTGTAAAGGACGGCACCTATCGAAAATGGCAGCGCTATTAGTACAGAAAGGCTCACTCCGGTCTGTGACAGTGCAACTACACTGTCGTGCTTATCTGAAGCATTTGCTTTTGCGATTTTTGGATATATTATGGTATTTAGAACGGATGTCGACAAGGTCATAATCATGCTGTTCAGCAAGTTCCCGTAATTTAATGCCGAGACACTGCCCGTAACCAGCCCTGATGCAAGATATTTATCAACAAACATATTAATCTGCGCTGTAGTGTGCCCTATGAAAACCGGTATCGCAAGCGGCATGATTTCCTTAAAAACCTTTCCGTAGCTCCCACGACAAAGAAAATACTTATAGCCGCTTCTTTTCGCCATAACGTACATGAGCAATAGGCGCACAATATAAGCAAGCAGTAAACCATATACGAGAAAATAGCAATCCGTATGCGCAGCTGCTACAATCGTTACAATTAAAATCGCACTTTGGGTGTAGCCTATTAGAATTTGCGGGATAAAAGTTCCTTTATATTGTAAATATGACTCTAAAACTCCCGCTGTCGAAGAAAAGATTGTATAGGTAAAAGTGATTTTCAAATACCTAGAGGTCAATATTGCCGCCTCTCCTGTAAACCCTTTCGCCATAAATGCTGTTAGCTGGTCGGAAAAAAATAAGCCCACTAGCGACGATAACGCTGACAGCACTAAAAGAATATTTATCACTCGACTCGTAAAAGAATTCCCTTTTCCCTGAGAATCTTTTTCCACACAATCAGAAAGCAACGGAATATATGCAGTGGCCACAGCACCAAATATGCCAAAGAACAGCATGTTTGGTATAGCCTGCGCCATAACAAACGCATCTGTAATATAACTTGTGCCAAAAAATGCCGCCATAACCATCTCGCGAACAAAGCCAAGGAGTTTTGAGCACAGCAACAAAACGGCCATCAAAATAGCCGTCTTTGCTGCGGTCTGGACTGCCTGGCTGGGCAGATTGTTTTCGGTTTGCAGATTATCCACTTTCGTATTTACTCTTTGCTTTTAGTATTTGCGCCACACCATTCTGTCAACAATTCCGGTATAGCTCTGAATTATTTTAACCACTTTCGTGGATACATTCTCTTCTATATAGTCCGGCACAGGGATGCCGTAATCCCCTGCCTCGTTCATTTTCACTGCTGTCTCCACTGCCTGGAGAAGCGATTTCTCGTCAATTCCCGCAAGCACAAAGCATGCTTTGTCGAGCGCTTCAGGGCGCTCTGTGGAGGTTCTGATGCACACTGCAGGAAATGCCTTTCCGATGCTCGTGAAGAACGAACTTTCTTCAGGAAGCGTACCGCTGTCCGAAACCACCGCAAACGCATTCATCTGCAGGCAGTTGTAGTCGTGGAAGCCAAGAGGCTCATGCTGAATTACACGACTGTCAAGTTTGAAGCCACTCTCCTCGAGGCGCTTCTTTGAGCGCGGATGACAGGAATAAAGAATCGGCATGTCGTACTTTTCCGCGAGTTTGTTGATTGCGGTAAAGAGCGACAGGAAATTCTTTTCCGTATCTATATTCTCTTCGCGATGTGCGGAGAGAAGGATGTACTTTTTCTTTGTAAGCCCAAGTTTTTTAAGGACATCGGAGGCTTCGATTGCCTTCAGGTTTTCATGCAGCACCTCTGCCATAGGTGAGCCTGTCACAAAGGTGCGCTCCTTTGGAAGTCCGCATTCTGCGAGGTACCTGCGCGCATGCTCCGAATAAGCCATATTAACATCGGAGATGATGTCCACGATGCGGCGGTTTGTCTCCTCCGGCAGGCATTCGTCCTTGCAGCGATTGCCCGCTTCCATATGGAACACAGGAATATGCAGTCTCTTTGCTGGGATTGCTGAAAGGCAGGAATTTGTGTCGCCGAGCACGAGAAGTGCGTCCGGCTTTATCTCTACCATCAGCTTGTAGGATTTATCTATGATGTTTCCAATCGTCGCGCCGAGGTCATCGCCCACAGCGTCCATGTAAACTTCCGGATCTGCGAGCTTAAGGTCCTTAAAGAACACACCGTTCAGATTGTAGTCATAATTCTGACCGGTGTGCGCCAGTATGCAGTCGAAATACTCGCGGCATTTTTTGATGCATGCGGAAAGCCTTATTATCTCTGGGCGCGTGCCCACTATGATGAGCAGCTTTATGCGACCGTCGTTTTTGAAGCTGATTTTCGAGTTATTGTTTGCCATTTCTTTCTCCCTGAATCATCTGCTTTGATTAAAGAAAACTGTTGAAATATCTATTGTATCGTTTATTTGCTATTGACGATTTCTGAATATGTATCCGGATGCTCCGGGTCGAAGATTTCATTTGCCCACATAAATGTAATCAAATCTTCCGTTTCGCTCAAATTGATTATATTGTGCGCATACCCCGGAATCATATCAACAACCTGTATGTGCTCGCCGCTGACGCGATACTCTGTAATAGGATACGTCTTTCCCGCTTCATCAACTCCGATTTTGCGAAGCTGAATCAGACCTTCTCCTCGCACAACCACAAACTTTTCATGTTTGCTGTGATGCCAATGCTGGCCACGAATGTGCCCCGGCTTTGTTATATTCACACTGAACTGTCCCGCAGTTTTAGTCTTTATAATCTCTGTAAAGCTACCCCTTTCATCCTCGTTCATTCGTAAATCGTAAATAAACGATGAAGCAGGCAGATAGCTGAGCCAAGTCGAATACAGCTTGCTTTCGAGAGGGTTTGATGAGTTCGGCACATCGAGACTTTCACGAAGCTTCGGAAACGATTTTATCATCTCCGCCAGATACCCGAGCGTCGTCTCGTAGTGCACAGGCGCATAGCAATATCTGCCACCTGCATTCTCTACCGGCTTTGTCCCGTCAAAGTCGCAGCGGTGCGGCTGTCCTGCCAGTGCGCAGAGCATTTCCTCCACCAGATCATCTATGTAGAGAACATCCATCTCTACCGCAGGGTCGCTCACCTGAATCTGCAGGCCGTTTGCTATGTTATGGCAGAATGTCGCAATCGCAGAATTGTAGTTCGGTCTGCACCACTTGCCAAAGAGATTCGGGAAGCGGTAGACATACACCACAGCCTCTGTCTCGCGCGCATATTCAAAGAACAGTTCTTCGCCCGCAAGCTTGCTCTTGCCGTATTCCGAGCCCTCAAAGCGGCCGCAGAGCGTTGCCTGTACCGAGCTTGAAAGCATTACGGGACATTTGTTACCGCAAGCCTTTAGCGTATAGATGAGCTTGCTCGCAAAACCGAAGTTGCCCTCCATATATTCGGAAGATTCCTTTGGCCTGTTCACTCCCGCAAGGTTGAACACAAAATCCGCATCTTTGCAGTACTTTTCAAGCTCTGCCGCCGTCGAATCAACATCGTAGACATAAATCTCGCCAATGCTCAGCCCCGGATGCGTCCTGTCCTTCCCGTCTTTTATGTTTTTCAGCGCTTCAGTGAGGTTCTTTCCAACGAACCCCTTCGCGCCGGTAATCAATACATTCATTACTTCTTTTCCCAATCTTTCAGTGCTGCCTGTACATAGTCCGTGCCGAGCAGCTTTTCAACCGTGCCCTTCACATCCAGCCTCTTTGTGCTGTGGCTGGTGTAAGCCTCGTCCGCCT
>JAEEGU010000162.1 GCA_016280485.1 Bacillota bacterium
ATGCGCACCGGAGGCGATACACTTTTCGCGTTCAAAATCGATTTCAGTATGAATATCGTTCAGGTGGGGCTCGCATTCTTCGGCGTGCTCGTAATGCACTGGAGCCTGCCTGCAATCGTTGCATTCACATGCCTCTCTGAGGTCGGCAAATGCATCATGGGCTACATGCGCCTTTACAGCAGAAAATGGATAAACATTGTGACCGACGCAGCTTAACGCGCGGCACAGGTTAAAGGAGAAAGCTTTGATATATCTTGATAACAGCGCGACAACGCGCCAATATGACGAAGTAAACAGCGCGATGCTTTCCGCAATGACAGACACATTCGGAAACCCTTCATCGCTTCACAGACTGGGCCTTAAAAGCGAAAAGGCTGTGAAGTCGGCACGTGCCGACATAGCCGCAGCCATTGGCTGCACTCCCGCAGAAGTGATATTCACCGCATGCGGCACGGAATCCGACAACACCGTGCTTTTCGGTACAGCGCGCGCAAAGCGCCGCATAGGCAAACGCATCATCACCACAAAGGTAGAGCATCCGGCAATCCTAGAGCCGTGCAAGAGGCTCGAATCAGAGGGCTTTGAGGTGGTTTACCTCGATGTGGACAGTGAGGGCTTTGTTTCGGCCGATGCTGTGGCGGGCGCTCTTACAGAGGATACAATCCTTGTAAGCATTATGGCTGTAAACAACGAATCGGGATGCATCATGCCGATAGAGGAAATAGGCCGTAAAATCGCCGAATATAACAAGGCGCACGGCACCGGGATACTGTTCCATTCGGACATGGTTCAGTCGTTTGGAAAGGTTCGCTTTAATATGTCGCTTGTGGACATGGCGTCGTTTTCGGCTCACAAAATCCACGGACCGAAGGGCATAGGCGCACTTTATGTGAAAAAGGGCGTTAATATCGAGCCTTTTCTTTTAGGCGGTGGTCAGGAGGGACATTTCCGCTCCGGCACCGAAAATGTGCCGTCGATAATCGGCTTCGGTACGGCGGCAAGGCTTTCAAACGAAAGGTTTGATGAGAGAGTAGCGGCTATGCGCTCTGCAAAAGAAAGACTCCTTTCGGGTCTTTCGGAAAAGATTGGGAACATCAGGATAAATACTCCGAATCACGATAGCGTTTGCTCTGTGCTCAACGTTTCGTTCATCGGAACCAGAGGTGAGGTAATCCTGCACACGCTCGAGCAGAGTGAGATTTATGTTTCGACAGGCTCTGCTTGTTCATCGAATCATTCATCAAAGGGAGGCAGCCATGTGCTCCGTGCAATGGGACTTTCCCCGAAAGAAATCGAGGGCGCAATCAGGTTTTCCTTCTCGGAGTTTAATACCTTGGAGGAAATGGACGCTGTAATTGATGCGGCGGCTGCAGCCGTTGAAAAGTTCAGAAAGCTGGGCAGTTTTAGATAATAATTTAACTGCTTTGTTAACTACAAACTGAACGCAATTTTGATATGGCTGTATTATTGCTGTACTTAAAATATAATTAAAAAGTTAGGGTATAAATCAATGAACGAAGGTTTAAACGAAAAACATATTTTTATAGTGCGCTGCGGCGAGGTGGCATTAAAGGGTCAGAACAAACCGTATTTCGAGCGCATGCTTGTGGACAGAATCAGAAAGAGATTAAAGAAAATCGAGCAGCCGGGTATGGCGATTGAAACCGTCAGAAACGAAGGCCTCATTTTCGTAAGAGCCGACAAGGGTTATGAAAAACAGCAGATTATCTCCGAAATCTCAAAGGTGTTCGGAGTTGCCAGCATCAGCCCTGCGCTCGAGGCAGAGGAAAACATGGATGCAATCGGTAAGGTTGCGGTTGAATACATGATGAACCTGATAGAGGAAAAGGGCATCAAGACCTTCAAGGTCGATACAAAGCGTGCCGATAAAAACTTCCCTATCAAATCGCCCGACATCAGCCGCCAGGTGGGCGCGATGGTATTAAAGGGCTGCAAGGTATTAAAGGTTGACGTGCACAATCCGGACTGCGAGCTTTTCGTAGATGTCCGCCGCGATGTAGCCTATGTCTTTGACAAGAAGATTTCCGGCTTCGGCGGACTTCCGCTCGGTACAAACGGCAAGGGAATGGTGCTGCTTTCGGGCGGCATTGACTCGCCGGTGGCGGCGTGGATGATGGCAAAGCGCGGAATGCTTATCGATGCGGTGCACTTCCACAGCTATCCTTATACATCCGAGAGGGCGCAGGAAAAGGTGGAGGAGCTCGCGGGCCTCGTTGCAGGCTATGTGGGTCGTTTCAATATGTATGTAATAAATCTTCTTCCGATTCAGGAGCAGATTGTGCAGAACTGTCCGGAGGAGGAAACAACAATTCTGGTGCGTCGATTCATGATGCGAATCGCTGAAAGGGTGGCGCGCGAAACCGGTTCGACCATGCTTATTACGGGTGAAAACCTCGGCCAGGTGGCAAGCCAGACAGCAGAAGCACTGGTTGTAACCGACGCTTCCGTGCAGATGCCGGTCATGAGACCGCTGATCGCCATGGACAAGGTCGATATAATGGAAAAGGCAAAGGAAATCGGCACCTACGAAAAGTCGATTGAGCCGTACGAGGACTGCTGCACGGTCTTCCTGCCAAAGCATCCGACCACAAAGCCAAAGCTCGAGAAAATCCTTGAGTCCGAGTCAAAGTTAGATGTGGAAACATTAATTGATAATGCTGTAAATAGTAAAGAACTTATCGTAATCCGCCCTTAGGCGGCTCAAGCCTTCCCCTTGAGGGGAAGGTGTCACC
>JAEEGU010000025.1 GCA_016280485.1 Bacillota bacterium
CCCTCTGTAAGACGCACAACGCCCGGGTTTTCGACGGCTCCCTGCACATCCACAAATATCTCGCCCGCAGGAAGCGCGCTGCCGTAGGCAGCACCTGCTTCGGCTGTGCCAATCTCGCCGCCGCCTGTCTCGATTAAGATGTCGCCGCTGCCGCCTGATGCGGCCTCAACCTCGATTTCTTCATCCTTTCCGCCGAATACGAAAAGTACGAGGCAGATGATGAGAAGCAGCCCCAGTATGCACTTTTTAACCGTCTGACTGTTTTCCCTTGCCAAGGCTAAAGCCTCGGAAAGGCTCATTCCCTTTAAATTAATCTCTTTGAATTTTTCTGTTATCCCTTTCATGATAAGCCTCCTTTTGTCTCCATGATACCCCGCATGGCTTGAAATTTCAAGTCAAATCGGGGTCAGAGCAAAATCTGCCAGGATTAGTCTGTTTCTGCAAATCTCAATATCGGATCTTTCCGTTTCTATCCCCGCAAATGCGAGAAACGGCGGGATCAATAGCTCCGGTGAAAGGTTCCCGTGAGAGCCCTGTGCCAGTTTGGTTTTCAGAATAATTTTATTGTCAACTTCGCCCGTGTCCAAGTTCCGGGCAAAATCCTCAAAGCCTTCAATTGCAAGGATTAGTGGTCTTATGTCCACTTCCTTCATCTCGTATTTCTTCTTTTTTTGCTTCTTCATTACAAGGATTGAGCTCTGCGCCATAAACGCTTCGCAAAGCTCCGTCACATCTCTTGAAAGTGGTGCGGGCACCGGGATTTCAATCGTGAAATCCGCCGCCTCGACCAGCGAGGCGACCGTATGAATCGCCTGATTCATAACGGTGTCCGGCAGCTGCTCAACGGATGTGATTCCGATTCCAAGCGGCATGCGCTCCGAGATTTCCTTTAGGAGTTCTCCGGTTTCGTAGAATTCCTTTGTCTCGATTTCGAGAAGCTCTGCCTCTGCCGTATATCCGAGTGACAGCGGCTGGGCAAATACCATCTTCGGATGCGGATTAAAGCCATGCGAATAAGCAAGTCTTATGTCCGCTCTTTTGAAAACTCTCTCAAACAGCCTTACCATATCAAGGTGTGAGGTGTATTTTATGTAGCCATTCTTTGTAAATGTAATAATATATTTACTCATTCGCAAGCACACCTCCCATCGGGCAGTTCGTGTATCTGTTGATACCACAGCCTGCGCAGCCTTTTCTGCAGTCTTTTGTAGTCTCGCCTCTTGTCGCCTTTTCGTTTTCGCTCATTAAGAACTCCTTTGAGATTCCCGAGTCGATTATCTCCCAAGGAAGCACCTCATCGTAGCTGCGCTGCCTGTGCGCATAGAAATCCGCGCTTATGCCGGTGTCTGCAAATGCCTGCTGCCAGCGCTCGTATTTGAAGGTTTCTCCCCATGCATCGAACTTGCAGCCAAGCTCATGCGCGCGCAAAAGCAATTTTCCTGTGCGTCTGTCGCCCCTTGCAAATACTGCCTCGAGCATGGATGTGTCGGTCTCGTGATAGTTGAACGTAACGTTCTTTATCCTGAGTTTTTCCGTCAGATATTCGTGCTTTTTCGTAAACTCCTCCTGCGTGTTCTGAGCGAACCACTGGAAAGGAGTGTTCGACTTTGGAACAAAGTTCGAAACGCTGACCGTCACATTGAAACGGCCGCCCTTTCCGCCCTTTATTTCCCTGTTCATTTCAACGATATTTCGCGCAATCTCAGCGATTCCGTCGAGATCCTCGTACGTCTCGCCCGGCAGACCGCACATAAAGTAAAGCTTTATATTGTTCCATCCAAGCTCAATCGCCTGACGCGTTGAATCGTAGATGTCCTTTTCCGTAACACCCTTGTTTATAATGTCGCGAAGCCTCTGCGTCCCCGCCTCCGGCGCAAACGTAAGCCCCGATTTCTTGTACTTTTGAATCTCCTCAAGCACCCTGAAGGAAAAGCTGTCGAGCCTAAGGGACGGCAGCGAAAGCGACACGTTCTGAGCCGCACAGTCCTGCATCATGCGCGTCGCCAGAGATTCGAATTTCGAATAATCCGAGGTCGAAAGCGACAGAATCGAAAGCTCCTCGTGTCCGGTAGATTTAAGCTGCGCCTTCGCAAGCTCTAAAATGCGTTCCTCGCTCCGCTCCCTGACCGGACGGTAAATCATGCCCGCCTGGCAGAATCTGCAGCCTCTGGTGCAGCCGCGGAAGGTCTCCACGACAGCTCTGTCGTGCACGATATCGATAAACGGCACGATTGTGTCCACCGGGAACTGCGCGCTGTTAAGATCCTTTACTATTGCGCGAAGCACACGATCCGGCGCCCCATCGAAAAGCTTTTCGTATTTCACGATTGTACCGTCATCGCCGTAAACAGGGTTATAGAAGGACGGCACATATATGCCCCGAAGGCCGCTGACAGCCTCGAGGAGCGTTTTTTTACTTACTTTGGTATCCTTGACCGTTTTAGCGGCATCGCCCGCTCCTTTGGCGCTTTTTTTCGCCTCACGTATTTTTTCAAGAAGCTCCGGAAGCATTTCTTCGCCATCGCCCACACATACTATATCGACAAAGTCTGCGAGAGGCTCCGGATTGTAGGCACACGGGCCGCCGACGATGATCAGAGGATCCTCATCGGTTCTCTCCGATGCAAGAAGCGGAATACCCGCAAGTTCAAGCATGTTTAATATGTTTGTAAACGACATCTCGTACTGGAGAGTAAAGCCTACTGCATCAAGCTCCTTAAGCGGAGTCTTTGTCTCGAGTGTAAAGAGAGGGACACCACGCTCTCTCATAAGCTCCTCCATATCCGAGGCAGGCGCAAAAACGCGCTCGCAGAACAGATTCTCACGACTGTTAATCACATTATAGAGAATCTGAAGACCCATATAAGACATACCGATTTCGTATGTATCGGGGAAAGCAAAACCAAAACGCAGCAGGTCTCCGGTCACATCCTTTGTGATCGAGTTAACCTCTGCGCCTATGTATCTTGCAGGCTTTTCAACCAATTTTAAAAGTCGGTCGAGCTCCCTATTTATATTCATTTATTGTCTCCTTCCCATTGTAGATTACTGCGGAGTCGAACCGCAGCGGAGATAAGCAAGATTTATTTTATCATAAATACCGCGGTTTTTCTATATAAACTTACTTTTCCTTTGTTTTTGATATTGACGTAACCATCAATGAATGGTATAGTTAAGTATATGCTTAACGGTTTTTATACCATATATTGATTACGGATATACACGGAGGTGAATCTCTTGACTTACGGTCAGACTTATGCCCAAATGTTGGACTCCATAATCGCAAAAAGTGAGCTTTCCCTGCGCTCCATTGCAAAGCGCTGCGCAGAGCTTGATTTGCAGATAACACCGTCCTACATTTCACAACTTAAGAACGGTAAATTACCGCCTCCATCGGCTGAGGTTTCGATGGTTCTGGCAAAGGCCTGCAATTCAAAGGATGAGTCAAAGCTCATCTTCCAGGGATACCTCGAAAAGGCACCTGACGTAATCAAGGAATATATGGTTGCCTCCTCCGAGCTCAACAAAACAATGATTGAAGAGCTCTACAGGCAAAAGGGCGATGAAAACATGCTCGAGGCAGCAAAGAACTGCTTAAAGGACATGGATATCCTCTCCACCATTGAGCTTTCTTCAAAATATGTAAAGGACGGCAAGGTCGAGTTCAATCCTGAGCTTGCAAAGGAAATGACACTCCAGGGCGGCGGTATGGCCCACCAGGACAAAGGCATTATCACAATGTTCCTCGGTGATGCGGCAATGCAGCCTACAGTCCCTATCCATTCGTTCCTCTACATTATGCCGACAAAAATCGACCTGTTAAAATCCCGTGATATCATCCTTTTCAATACCTACGGAAAAAAGCAGCCGCTCATCCGCAGACTCTTCCTCGAAAAGGACAAGATTCTCCTGATTCCGGACGATCGCGCTTCCGAGATATTCATTCTTCAGTCCTTTGATGAGATTGACTACATCGGAAAGCTGGTCAGCTACCGAATCGACTGCTAAAGACAAACATAGAAGACATAAAATACGCCTTGCGAACTCATTTCCGATTTCGCAAGGCATTTTTTTACCATTCGTCCCAGAACTCCATTTCGAAATTCTTGATTTTTACCGTATCTCCCTCTTCGAGGCCCATTTCCTTCATCTTTGCAATTGCACCGCTCTTTTCGATGTATTTGTAAAGGTATCTGAGTGACCCCGTATCGTTGAAATTGGTCGAATTAAAGATCTTTTCAAGCTGTCCGCCCGAGAGAACGAAGATATTGCCCTCTCTCTCCACATAGACCTCTCTGTAGTTCGGATCGATATCGTCCACATCCACGTTGAACTCCTCGTACTCGAGCTCCGGCTCGTAAGGTAGCTCCTCGAGCATGCGTGCAGCCTCGCCGAGAACCTCCTTTACGCCGATATTGATTGGCGCGGACATAGGAAATACCTTGTAGCCCTTTGATTCCACATACTCTTTGAACTCTATGTACTTTGGATCGTCCTCGCTGATGAGGTCAATCTTGTTCGCTGCAACGATCTGCGGCTTCTTTGTTAACTTTTCGCTGTACAAACCAAGCTCTTTGTTGATTTTGTCGAAGTCTTCCTTTGGATCGCGGCCCTCGCAGCCCGACACATCGACAACGTGAATAAGCACTCTGGTACGCTCGATATGCTTTAAGAAGAAGTGTCCGAGGCCCGCACCGTCGGCAGCCCCTTCGATAATTCCCGCGATATCGGCCATTACAAAGCTCTTGTCGAAAATCTCCACAACGCCGAGGTTCGGTGTAATTGTGGTGAAATGGTAGTTTGCGATTTTAGGATTTGCCTTCGTCGATACCGACAGAAGCGTTGATTTGCCTACGTTCGGGAAGCCCACCAGACCCACATCGGCGAGAAGCTTCATCTCGAGGATGACCTCTCTCTCCTTTGCAGCTCCGCCCGCTTCCGCGAAATTCGGCGCCTGGCGCACGGAATTCGTAAAGTGCACGTTTCCCTTTCCGCCCTTGCCACCTCTTGCGGCAACATATTTATCGCCGTCGTTAACAAGATCCTTCATAATCCTGTCCGTTGCGGCGTCTATAATCACTGTTCCGGTAGGCACCTTTATGATAAGGTCGGCACCGTTTTTACCGAAGCACTTTTTCTTCATGCCATCCTGACCGTTTTCGGCCTGATATTTGCGCTGATAGCGGAAATCCATCAGCGTGCGCATGTTGCGGTCTGCCTGGAAGACGACGTCTCCGCCCTTTCCTCCGTCACCGCCGTCAGGGCCGCCCTCCGGCACATAAGGTTCACGTCTAAAGGAAACGGCACCGTTTCCGCCCTTGCCGGATATGATTGTGATTTTGGCTCTGTCTACGAATTGATTCATCTTTCACCTCATCCGTCACCTTCGGTGACACCTTCCCCTCGAGGGGAAGGCTTTAAATAGCCCCCCACGGGACAAATAACCCCACGGGACTTTTAGATATAAAAAGTCCCCGGGGTTTCCGGGGACAATCAGTAAGCTATGCTTCCTTTGGATATACACTTACCTGCTTGCGAGTCTTGTCGTATCTTTCGAACTTAACCTGACCCTCGATCATTGCAAATAATGTATCATCTCCACCAATACCAACGTTGTTGCCCGGGTGGAATTTTGTTCCTCTCTGTCTAACAAGAATGCTGCCTGCTGTAACGTACTGTCCGTCACCGGTCTTCACTCCAAGTCTCTTACTTTCGGAATCACGACCGTTCTTGGAACTTCCTACACCTTTCTTTGATGCCATTCTTGTACACCTCCATTCTATTAATTAAAACGATATAATTTTCTACTTTAATGCTGCTTCGATAGCGTCGAGAATAACCTGCTTTGTTGCCTTAGCGTCAACTGCAATGCCTCTCTCGTTTGCAAATGCGATAAGCTCGTCCTTTTTCATGGAAAGGCTAGGCTTTACATCGCTCTTTGCTGCTGCCTTTGCTTCAGCCTTTGGAGCCTCTGCTGCAGGTTCAGCCTTCTTAGTTGCCTTCTTTGCAGGCTTGTCAGCACCGATACCTGTGATTTCTACCATAGTGTATGGCTGTCTGTGACCCTGCTTCTTTCTTTCGTCCTTCTTTGCCTTGTACTTGAAAATGATGACCTTCTTTGCCTTTCCGTTTTCAACTACACTGCCGAATACCTTTGCACCGTCTACATATGGTGCGCCGATCTGTAAGTCAGTACCGTTTCCCATAATAAGAACCTTGTCGAATTCAACCTTCTTGCCGGCTTCAACGTTCAGCTTTTCTACTGTGATAACGTCGCCTTCCTGAACTCTGTACTGCTTTCCGCCTGTTTCAATAATTGCGTACATGTTGATTATTTTTCCTCCTCTAACCAGTCTCGCCTTTCAGGGTGGTCCAAACTATTTTGGGCACTTCAAAAACCCGTTCAGAGCGGCTCAACACTAAAATGATACTACAACAAAAGTCCAAAGTCAACATCTTTTTGCGACTTTGGACTCTTTTTTTATTCTTTGATTACGCCATCCTCATCTATGTCGAGGTCCTGCATATCTACGGGGATATCATCCTCGTAGCCGGCATTTTCCTCGGTTGTTTTGCGGATTGTATCGAGGACCTTGCCCTCGATTTCATCCATAATTGAAGGATTGGTGAGCAGATAAACCTTTACGTTTTCCCTGCCCTGACCGATGCGCTGGCCCGCATAGCTGTACCAGGAGCCGGCCTTTTCGATGATGTCAAGAGCAACTGCGCAGTCCACGAGGTCTCCCGCCTTTGAAATGCCCTCTCCGTACATGATATCAAACTCTGCCTGCTTGAAAGGAGGCGCTACCTTGTTCTTTACGATCTTTGCTCTGGTGCGGTTTCCTATTACCTGATCGCCCTGCTTGATTGCCTCTATGCGGCGAACATCGATACGCATCGAGGAATAGAACTTGAGAGCACGTCCGCCGGTGGTAACCTCCGGATTTCCGTACATAACGCCGACCTTTTCACGAAGCTGGTTGATAAAGATAACCGTCGTATTGGTCTTGTTTATAATACCTGTAAGCTTTCTCAAGGCCTGTGACATGAGCCTTGCCTGAAGGCCCACATGGGAATCGCCCATGCTGCCCTCGATTTCGCACTTTGGAACCAGTGCCGCAACCGAGTCGATAACGACTACATCAAGAGCGCCGGAGCGAACCAGCATTTCGCAGATTTCAAGCGCATCCTCGCCCGTATCAGGCTGGGAAACGATGAGATCGTCTATATCAACGCCCAAGTTTGAAGCATATTCAGGGTCGAGCGCATGCTCCGCATCGATGAATGCGGCCTTTCCGCCGTTCTTTTGAGCCTCTGCAATCACATGCAGAGTAAGTGTGGTCTTACCTGAGGATTCAGGTCCGAATATTTCTATTATACGGCCTCTTGGTACCCCGCCGATGCCGGTTGCCAGATCAAGGCTGATGGAACCGGTGGAGATTGCCTCGATATTCAGGCGGGCACCCTCGTCACCGAGCTTCATTACCGCGCCCTTTCCGTATTTTTTCTGTATTTGCAGCATTGCGGCCTCTAAGGCCTTGTCTCTTTCGTCTTTGTTAGTTGCCAAAATTGATACCTCCATATCCGTAACATTCGTACACTCGCTGCACGCGAACAATTGTATCGAACATCTGTTCTGTTTTAACAATACCCTATTTGTTTTGTGTTGTCAAGCGCTTTTTCAACAAAATTATAATAACATTGTGATTTACATTTGTCAACAACATTTCCAATAATTTCTATATTATTTTTATTTTGTTAAATCAGAACAACGAATTTATGAGGCTCAGCATCGCAAGAACGGTGTATTCCCTTATGGAATTCCTGTCCCTGCCAAAGGCATGAATCTCCTTAACAAGCTCTATAGAGCCGTTTCTCTGCTCCCTGACATGCACGCCCTCCTCGGACTGAACGGTGAACCTGTTCTGTTTTCCGCCCTTAAAGCCGCTCCTAAAAGGCATGCCCATCGGATAGATAAGCCCAATGTAAGACTGCCCCACCGGATGCTCTTCAGTGCCGCCGTCAGGCCCCGCAAGCCCCGTCACCGCGATACAGATGTCAGCGCCGGTCTTTGCCTTCACGCCGCGCACCATCTCAAGCGCCGTCTCAGGCGAATAGCAGGTGAAGCTGTCGAGCGTCTCGCCCGACACGTCAAGCATGCTCTTCTTCGTATTGTCGGTATAAGTAACAAAGCCTCCGCGGTAGCACGCGCTTATGCCGGGAACGTCGGTTATCGAGCCCGCAAAGCGGCCGCCTGTGATGCTTTCGGCAGAAGCAAGGCTCAGACGGTTTGCGATAAGCTTCTTTCCGACCACGAAAGTCAGATCCTCATCATCGGTGCTGTAGACAAAATCCCCGACGATGTCGATGACATCCTCAATCATGTCAGATACGGCAAGCTTTGCCTCTTCGAGGGTCCCGCGCTTGCTCGCAACGCGAAGTGTGGTTTCGCGCGGCTTTGCGTAAGTCGCAAGTGTCGGGTCTGTCTGACCGTTTATGAGGTCAAGTAGCTCTGTTTCGAGCGCCGATTCGCCTATTCCAAAGGTCCGCACGTTCTTATAAAAAAGCACGCTGTCCTGACGCGCGCAAAGGAAAGGACGTACCCTGTTTTCAAACATGTAGGTCATCTCGTGCGGCGGTCCCGGCATGCAGATTATCATCTTGCCGCCCTCCTCGAGCATAAATCCCGGTGCTGTGCCCTTTGGATTATCGAAAATGTGGGCCTTTTTCGGGAACCACGCCTGTTTTATGTTGTTTTCGGTCATCTTGTGACCGCGCTTTTCAAAGTGAGCCTTTAAGATCTCAAGCTGGTCCTCCCAAAGCACGAGCTCATCGCCCATGGCCTTGCAGACGGTTTCCTTTGTAAGGTCGTCCTGAGTAGGTCCGAGCCCGCCTGTTGTGAGAATCAGGTCGCAGTCCTTAAAAATCTCGTGAATGAGCTCTTCAAGACGCGTAGTGTTATCTCCCACCGTATAGTGGTACATCACATCGTACCCAATCATCTGGAGCTGCTGCGAGAGATATACCGAATTGGTATTTGTAATGGAACCGAACAGAATTTCTGTTCCTACGGTCAAAATGGCGGTTTTCATAGTGTGCCTCCGTTAATCCGTTAAAACGAAAATACCGATTTGTTCTTTAATATGTATTCAAAGCCCGAATATACGGTCATAACAAGGGAAGCCCACAGGAAAATGTAAGCTCCGTAATATACGGCCTCAGCAAATATCGTGCGCTCAAATACAGGTATTGCAAGGAGGAAAGGAACCGCTATCATCTGGAGAACGGTCTTTATTTTTCCGCTCATTGCAGCCGCAACGACTATGCCGTCAGCCGCCGCAACGGTCCTCATGCCGGCTACGGTGAACTCTCTTGCAAGGATTACAATGAGCATCCATGCAGGCATCCATCCGTCCTCTATTAAAAGACAGAATGCCGAATAAACCAGCACCTTATCAGCGAGCGGGTCCATAATCTTGCCGAAATTGGTCACAAGATTGTATTTACGCGCAATCTTGCCGTCCAAAAGGTCGGTAACCGATGCCAGAATAAACACCGCAAATGCCGCAAGGTAATAACCCAGCATATAGAGCACCACAAAAACCGGAACGGCCACAACTCTTGCAATTGTCAACTTGTTTGGTAAATTCATTTTACTTCCTTCTTCCTACCAGATCGTAATCAAAAGCGTCGGTTATTTCTACATTTACAATCTCACCCACATTAATTTTTCTGTCCGATGTGAATATAACCGAATTATCTATTTCAGGTGCATCATAGCGCGTTCTGCCTATGTACGAGCCGTCCTCGTCGATTTCCTCGACCAGAACATCGAGCACCCTTCCAATCTTTTTTCTGTTGCATTCAAGCGAAATATCAACCTGTCTGCGCATTATGCGATCCGCCCTGCGCTGCTTTACATCCGAGCGAACCTGAGGCTTCATTTCGGCAGCCTCTGTGCCCTCTTCCTTTGAATAAGGGAAGACGCCGAGTCTTTCAAACTTCATTTCCTCTACGAAGCGAAGCAGCTCATCGAATTCGGCCTTTTTCTCGCCCGGAAAGCCCGTAATCAGCGTGGTTCTGATGTTTATATCAGGCATCGCCGCCCTAAGCTTTTCAATCGTTTTCTTAATTGAGGCCGATGTGGATCTTCGCTTCATCGAAGCTAAGATGCTGTCTGATGCATGCTGAATCGGAATATCGATATAGTGACAGATTTTCGGCTCGCTTGCCATAACCTTAATAAGCTCGTCTGTGATGCGATCCTCGTAGCAGTACATGAGGCGCACCCACTCTATTCCGTCAACTTTGCAGACCTCGCGCAAGAGCTTTGAAAGCCTAAGCTCACCATAAAGGTCCATGCCGTAATATGTCACATCCTGCGCGATCAGGATAATCTCCTTTGCTCCGCGCTTTGCAAGCTCGGCTGCCTCGCGCACCACATCCTCCTGCTTTTTAGAGCGGTACTTTCCGCGAATCGCAGGTATGATGCAATAAGTGCAGCGGTTGTCGCAGCCCTCCGCGATTTTGACAGTCGCGGTGTACGGATTATCATCAAAGCGCCTATAGGCATCCGCATCAAAATTGCACGGAATGCCCGAAACAGAGTTACGTCTGCCGGCCTTTCCGCTCTTTTCCTCTATTTCTGAGAGAATCTCCGGAAGGCGCGCATAATCGTTTACGCCGATTATGACATCAATCTCCGGCATTTCTTTATAGAGTTCCTCGGAATACCTTTCCGTAAGGCAGCCGCTCACGATGAGGACCTTGCCCTCGCTGCGATACTCCGCAAGCTCGAGAATCCTCTCTATCGATTCCTTTTTCGCGTCGTTTATAAATCCGCAGGTATTAAGCATAACAGCATCGGCAGATGCGATATCGTTTGTGATTCTGTGGCCGCCCTTTTCAAGCAGGCCCGCCGCCACCTGGGAATCGTTGAAATTCTTGGGACATCCCAAAGTTTCAATATATACCTTCATTTATTCCTTTTCTGTTCCTTCTGCCTTGATGGCATTAAATTCTTCGATGGTCATCAGCACCTGGCGCGGTCTGGAGCCGTCTGCCGGTCCTATGATGCCTCTTGCTTCCATCATGTCGACTATGCGTGCCGCACGGTTGTAGCCGATGCGGAAACGTCTCTGGAGCATCGAAACGCTGGCCTGTCCGGTGCTTACGACTGTTTCGATTGCCTCCGAAAGGAGCTCGTCGCTGTCATCGCTTGCAGGAGCGTTTGCTCCGCCGTTATCTATAGTCTTAATTACATCTGAGGAGTATTCCGCCTCAACGCCCTGTGCCTTTACATGCTCGAGGACCTTGTGGACCTCGCCGTCGGATACGAAGGTACCCTGAACGCGAATCGGCTGGCCCATGCCGAGCGGATTGTAGAGCATGTCGCCCTTGCCCACCAGCTTTTCGGCGCCGGTTTTATCAAGTATTACGCGCGAGTCGATCTGCGAGCTTACCGCAAATGCGATTCTCGACGGAACGTTTGCCTTGATAAGGCCTGTTACAACGTCAACCGAAGGTCTCTGCGTAGCGACGATTAAGTGCATGCCCGCAGCTCTTGCCTTTTGTGCGAGACGGCAGATGGATTCCTCTACCTGGCTCGGAGCCGCCATCATGAGGTCGGCGAGCTCGTCGATTATGATTACTACCTGCGGAAGCACGAGATCCGGCTCCTGGTTTGCTCTCACATAATCGTTGTAGGATTCGAGGTCTCTTACCTCAACCTCGGCGAATTTGCGATATCTGTCGTCCATTTCGACAACTGCCCAGTTAAGCGCAGCGGCCGCCTTTGCAGGCTCTGTTACAACAGGAATTAAAAGATGCGGTATTCCGTTGTAGTTTCCGAGCTCTACGACTTTCGGGTCTATTAAAACGAGCTTTACCTCCTCCGGCTTTGCCTTGTAGAGGATACTCAGTATGATGCTGTTTACGCAGACGGATTTACCCGAGCCTGTGGAACCCGCAATCAGAAGATGCGGCATGCTCTTTAAATCGCCTACGATGGCATTACCCGCGATATCTTTTCCGACAGCAAAGGAAATCTTTGATTTTGCGCTCTTAAATTCCTTTGATTCGATGATATCACGTAGGTTTACAACGTTGATTTTGTCGTTTTCAACCTCTATTCCGACTGCAGCCTTGCCCGGAATCGGTGCCTCGATTCTGATGCTCTTTGCTTCTAAATTGAGGGCGATATCATCCGCAAGACCCGTGATTTTGCTGACCTTTACGCCAACCGAAGGCTGGATTTCGTAGCGAGTTACCGCAGGTCCCTGTGTCGCCGCAACGACCTTTGCATCAACATTAAAGTTGCGCAGCGTTTCCTCGAGCTTTGCAGCCCTTGCCTTTAAGGCATTGTCGGCCGCGCTGCTGATGCTCTTTGATTTGTTTAAAAGCTCTACAGACGGGAATTTGTAAGGCTTGTCGCTCGGTTTATTGTTGTTTATCTCTTCCTGCGAAAGCATCGCGTTTGCGGCCTCTTTTTTGCTGAGCTTTTCGCCCTGCTTTTCGGCCGCACCCATCGTACCCTCTGTCACCTTTCCAAACTCGTCGTAGACCTCGCCGGTTTCGGTATTTACCCTGCCGATTCCGTCGATATCAGAAGTCTTCGCTACCGCAGGCGCTGCCTCAAGGCCGTAGCCCTCGGAGCCCATGCCGCTGCCTTCCCCCTCACCAAAAAGGTTGTCGGTATTCATCAAGTCAAGTATGTTCTCGCGGCCCTTCGCGATCTTTGCCTTGTCATAGGAGGACAGCCTCTCCTCCGCGGATGCTGCCGTAGCCGCAATTGCCGCCTCTACACCGTGCTGCTTTGCGCGCTCCTCGGCCGCCTTCTTTTCGCGGTTCATTTCGGCATAGCGCTCCTCGACTCTTGCCTCGGCTCTGCGCTCCGCC
>JAEEGU010000163.1 GCA_016280485.1 Bacillota bacterium
ATTGTAGTAAGCGATTTTTTCCATTAACTCCTTGTACTCGGCTTCGATCTTTTCGCGCTCGAGTCCCTGCAGGCGGGCAAGTCTCATGTCGAGGATCGCCTGAGCCTGAATTTCGGAGAGTCCGAATCTTTCGATCAGCTTGTCCTTTGCGTCGTTATAGGATGAACGGATTATCTTGATAATCTCGTCGATATTGTCAAGCGCTATGCGTAAGCCCTCCAAAATGTGGGCTCTCGCCTCTGCCTTGTTCTTGTCGAATATGGTTCTGCGAGTTACAACCTCTTTCTGGTGCTTGAGGTATTCGGAAAGCAGTACCTTGAGGTCGCAGATTTTTGGCTGTCCGTCAACAAGCGCCAACATAATCATGGAGATGTTCTCCTGGAGCTGGGTGTGCTTGAAGAGCTTGTTCAGCATGATCTGCGGATTTACATCTCTGCGTAACTCGATAACGATACGAACGCCCTCACGGTTTGACTCATCCTGGATGTTTGTGATACCGTCGAGCTTCTTTTCCTTTACCATTTCGGCAATCTTGGCAACAAGAGCCGCCTTGTTTACCTGGTAAGGGATTTCTGTTACGACAATCTGAGTCTTTCCGCGTGAGGTCTCTTCGATCTCACATACGGAACGAACCACAACCTTGCCTTGACCTGTGAGGTAAGCATCGCGCGCACCGCTACGGCCGAGGATGGTGGCACCGGTAGGGAAGTCAGGCGCCTTCACAATCTTGATGAGGTCTTCGATGCTCGACTCCGGCTCATCTATTAAGCACACGCAGGCGTCGATGACTTCGCCAAGGTTGTGCGGTGGGATGGAGGTTGCCATACCTACCGCGATACCGTTACTGCCGTTTACGAGTAAGTTCGGGATACGGCAAGGCAGTACTGTCGGCTCCTTTTCTTCTTCGTCGAAGTTTGGCACGAAATCTACGGTGTCTTTTTCAAGATCGCGCAGCATCTCAAGTGCCAGAGGGGACATGCGGGCTTCGGTGTAACGCATTGCCGCCGGAGCGTCGCCGTCCATGGAACCGAAGTTACCGTGGCCGTCCACAAGAGTGTATCTGATGTTAAAAGGCTGAGCCAGACGAACCATCGCGTCGTAAATGGAGGAGTCACCGTGTGGGTGATATTTACCCATTACTTCGCCGACGATACGCGCCGACTTTTTGTGCGGCTTGTCCGGGGTTACCCCGAGCTCGCTCATACCGTAGAGAATACGCCTGTGTACAGGCTTTAAGCCGTCTCTGACATCAGGAAGAGCACGGCCTACGATTACACTCATGGCATAATCGATATATGAATTTTTCATTTCGTCGTGAATCTCGTGCTGGATGAGGCGCTGGTCCTCCATCGTCACCTGATCTTCGACGGGTGTATTGTCTTTTGCCATTTTATAGCCCTCCGTTATATGTCAAGAGTTGCATACTTTGCGTTTTCTTCGATGAATTTTTTGCGTGGCGGAACCTTGTCACCCATCAGGATGGTAAAGATTTCGTCAGCGGCAGTGGCATCATCCATTGTAATCTGCACCAGGGTTCTCCTGTTGTAGTCCATGGTTGTATCCCAGAGCTGCTCTGCATCCATTTCACCAAGACCCTTGTATCTCTGGATATCAGCCTTGCCCGGCTGATCGGCGATGGATGCAAGGAGCTTTTCCTGTTCCTTGTCGGAATAGGTGTAGTAAACGTCCTTGCCCTTTTTCACCTGGAAGAGTGGTGGCTGAGCCGCATAGACATAGCCGCCCTCAATGAGCGGGGTCATATATCTGAAGAAGAACGTGAGGAGCAGTGTTCTGATGTGTGCACCGTCCACATCGGCATCGGTCATGATGATGATCTTGTGATATCTGAGCTTTTCGATATTGAACTCAGCACCGATACCGCAGCCGAAGGCTGTTATCATATTCTTTATTTCTTCAGAGTTTAAAATCTTGTCGAGTCTTGCTTTTTCAACGTTTAAGATCTTTCCGCGAAGAGGAAGGATTGCCTGACGTTTGCGGTCACGTCCGTCCTTTGCGGAGCCGCCTGCGGAATCACCCTCGACGATGAAGATTTCGCACTTGCTTGGATCCTTTTCCGAGCAGTCGGCGAGCTTACCCGGAAGAGCAAAGCTGTCGAGCGCGTTCTTGCGGCGTGTAAGGTCTCTTGCCTTTCTTGCCGCTTCTCTGGCTCTGGCCGCACGAAGACATTTGTCGAGAATAATTTTTGCCTGTGCAGGGTTTTCCTCGAGGAAGGCGGTCAAGTTCTCGGTTGTGGTTGTTTCCACAAATCCACGCATTTCAGGGTTTCCGAGCTTTGTCTTTGTCTGGCCCTCGAATTCAGGCTCCTGCAGCTTTACGGAAACGATTGCGGTGAGACCCTCGCGCACGTCTTCGCCCGAAAGCGGATCGTCTTTATCCTTTAAGAAATTGTTCTTTCTCGCATAATCGTTGAACACCTTTGTGAGTGCGGTCTTAAAGCCGACCATGTGGGTACCGCCCTCAGTGGTGCTGATATTATTTGCATAGGAAAGCACGAGCTCGCTGTATCTGTCGGTGTACTGCATTGCAATTTCAACCTCGAGCTCTGCTCTGATATATTCAAAATAGATGATGTCCGGATGAATGGCCTCTTTATTCTGGTTCTGGAATTTTACGAATTCGCGGATACCGCCCTCGTAGTGAAATTCCTCTTTCTTTTTGTGGTCCTCGCGCTTGTCCTCAAGCGTGATTTTGATGCCCTTGTTGAGGAACGCCATTTCTCTGAGTCTGTGCTGCAGAGTGTCGTAATCAAAAACGGTTTCCTCAAAGATTTCAGCATCCGGCCAGAAGATGGTTTTTGAACCTGTCTTGCGGCTTTCGCCCACCTCGTGCATCTTTTCTACGGTCTTGCCTCTCTCGAATGCGATTGCGTAGATTTTGCCGTTTCTGCGAACCTCGACCTCCATTCGTGTCGAAAGCGCGTTTACTACGGAAGCACCTACACCGTGCAGACCGCCGGAAACTTTGTATCCGCCACCGCCGAACTTACCGCCCGCGTGCAGTACTGTATGAATTACCTCTACAGCAGGGATTCCCATTTTCGGGTGCATGTCGACAGGCATACCACGGCCGTCGTCCTCTACCATGATGGAATTGTCCTGCTGAATGGTAACGTTTATATTTTTGCAAAAACCGGCAAGAGCTTCGTCCACGGAGTTGTCCACAATTTCGTAAACGAGATGATGAAGACCCCTGGGACCTGTCGAGCCGATATACATACCCGGTCTTTTACGAACCGGATCCAGACCCTCAAGGACCTGTATTTGTTCGGCTCCGTACGATGCCGCTGCCTTTTCGTTTTCAGTCATTGCATCTTTTCCTTTCTGTTTTTCTGTTTTGCTTTTCTTGTGCTAAAAATGTTTCATATACGCACACTTAATATTATAACGCAGATTTTGTCTTTTTTCAAGAAAAAATGCGTTATATCGTCGATTTTTTGCCTCATATCGCTATTAAATTTTTAGGGTATATACCATTTTTGGAAATCTGCCACGTCCGGGCCTTGAAAACCACAAAAAAACAGCGCCCCGAAGGGGCGCCGCGCATTTTTAAAATTAATCTCTGTAGATATTTTCCCACTTATTCTTTTCGAAGAAGCCCTGGATTGCCGCAAGGATTTCCTCTCTCGGAAGCGACTTTAAGAGGTATCCGTCCGGCTTTAATGCCAGCACGGTCTCAACACTCTCCCTGTCGCTCTTGCCTGTTAAAAAGATTACCGGGATATCTGCCGAGTTTGGCTCGCTTCGAATCATTTCAAGAACCTGCGGACCGTTTGTTATCGGCATTTCATAGTCCAGCAAAATCAGATCCGGTTTGTGCGTTGCGAGGAATGTTATTGCCTGCATTCCCGATTTTGTCGCTGTAACCTGATATTTTTCGGCAAGCCAGCTCTGCATTGCCTGCAGGAACATAACATCGTCATCCACCAGCACGATGTGCTTTTCCTGTTTGTTCGCCTCGCTGGTACGCGCCAGCATGTTCAGCGTAAAGGAAATGCTCTTTATGTCTGCCGGGCGAACGAACTCCTTCATAATCATGTTCTTTGGTATGATCTGATAGAGGTCATCGAGTTCCTTTCTGTATCCCATTACCAGAAGAGGCTTGTTTTCGCTGAAACAGATGTCCTTTAAGTATACGAGTGCATCCGGAGATGAATAAACAACATCGCCCGCGAAGAGCATATAAATATCCGCATCCTCACGCTCAGCCGCAATTTCCTCTATATGCGGAAGAATTTTTATCGCTTCGTTTCCCGCGTCCTTCAACATTGTAACCAGCGTATCCGCCATTAAAGCGGCACCCTTGTTTATAACAACAACTTTTCCTGCCATAATTTTGCCTTTCTGTCTATTTATATTCTTCGACTAATTCGATTACCTTGTCCCAGTCAAAGCCGTCAACGGCCTTTTTCATCTTTTCGACACGCTCACGCTCGCCATTCGGCAGCCTGTAGCCCAAAAGGAAGCTGAATACATAAGACGCCGTTTTTGCATCCATGGTCTCCGCAACATCTTTTAGATTTATGTAAGCCTCACGGAGTTCATCCTCTGCAAGCTCCGGAAGCTCCGATTCGTCTACCTGAAGCTCTTCTTCCTCGCAGAGCGGTTTTAAGCCATCACACACTTTCCTGATTCTTTCAAGCAGTCCACTAAGCTCCGCCGCGATGGTTTCACGGTCACCCGCTTTGCCCGCAAGTTCGAGCTTTTCTGCCAGAGCTCCTATGTCCTCCGCACCGATTGCGCGGGAAAGACTCTTTATCGCGTGAACCTTTACAGTGGTATTTTCAAGGTCCTGCGCCGCCCAAAGGCTTTCTATTTCGCTTACCGAGCCCGGAGCATTCTTTCCGTATATCGTAAGCGTCTCGAGATATGCCTCCTCCGAGCCGCAGTGCGAAACGCCCTTTTCGACATTCACATCAGGCAGGCTGTAGAGCCACTTTGGAAGCTCGGCCACAGCGTCGCCCCCGGCCTGCTCATTGCCTTCCGCTTCTTCGAGCTTTTGTATCTTGTCGTTCGGAAGGTAGATGCTTATCATCTTCTCGAGTGCATCGGCGTCTATCGGCTTGGTCAGATAGTCGTCAAAGCCTTCGCGCAGGTAAACCTCTCTTGCGCCGGAGATTGCGTTTGCCGTAAGGCATATCATAGGCGTGTAGAGATTTTTGTTTTCTTCGTCATGCCGCAGCTCGTGCAGCGTTTCGATACCGTCCTTTTCCGGCATCATGTGGTCTAAGAATACTATGTCGTATTTCTTTTGCCGTGTAAGTGCCAGTCCTTCGTTGCCGCTGGTTGCGGTGTCGATTTGTACCTTTGTTTTTTTCAGGAGGCTCTTGAATACCTCGAGATTCATCTGAACATCATCGACAACAAGTACACTTGCATTTGGTGCTATGAACTTTTCTTTGTATTTTTTCTGTCCGATTATTGTTTCTTTGTAGGCTTTTTCGTAATCGCCGATTTCGTCCCATGCCATTACCTTCTGGCGCAGGCGGAACGAAAAGGTCGAGCCCTCACCGTAGACGCTTTCCACCTCGAGGCGGCTGCCCATCATTTCGAGCAGGTTTTTCGTAATGGTCATCCCGAGACCCGCTCCCTCGATATTACGATTTCGCTTTTCCTCAATTCGCTGGAATTTGATAAAGAGCTTTTCGAGATCCTCGTGCTTTATGCCGATACCGGTATCGGTCACGGCAACCTTTAAATATATGTGATTTGGATCTCCCTCGATTCTTTCGTGAGCAATTTTAAAGGTTACGCTGCCTTTTTCGGTGTACTTTACGGCATTTGTCAGGATATTTGCGATAACCTGCTTTATTCTAACCTCGTCACCGTAAAGAGCTTTTGGCATGTTTTTGTCAAAATCAAGTTTCAAGAGCAGTCCCTTGCTGTCCGCTCTCGACTGAATCATATTGACCAGATCGTTGATTACGGACGAAAGGTCGTAATCATCGTTAATAATTTCAATCTTTCCGGCCTCGATCTTTGAGAAATCAAGGATATCGTTTATTAATCCGAGCAGCGTATTGCTCGCCGTCTTGATATTGTTGGAGTAAACCAGTATGTTTTGGTCTTCGCATTCCCTCAGAATCATCTCGTTCATGCCCAGTATCGCATTGATAGGTGTTCTGATTTCATGAGACATGTTAGAGAGAAAAGAGGTCTTCGCTTCGCTGACAGCTACAGCCTCTTCGGCGGTTTCATTCATTCTTTCCGCAAGTCTTGCCTTCATGCCGGAGCGAATCATTATGATGAGCAGTATCAGCACAACGCCCACAATTGCGGCTCTTGTGAATACCCAGATTTTTCTCAGCGGTGCAAATTCTGCGGTTGCGTCAAAAATTGAGAGGCAAATCCAGTCGTTTGCAACAGTTTCGGAATATCCTATGTATTCCCTTCCTTTATATTCGAACGAGAAGAAGCTTTCCTCGCTCGCTCTCATGCTGTCTACTACAGCCTTTCCGAAGGTATCCTCTTCACTGAAATAGTTCTTTCCTATCTGTCCGAGATCTGAATGTGCTATTACCTGATACTTACGGTCGAGCACTATTTCCAAATCGGATTCTCCGACTTGCGTCAGTTTTTCTACTGTTTTTTGCAGCTTTCCGAGATTAAAGTCCATCGCTACAACACTTTTTGTATCGCAAAGTGTTTTGGAAAGCGTAATTGTAATGGTTCTTGTGTATGTATCAAGATATGGATCTATTACGGCAACTCTGCCGATGGTTGCCTTTGCTCCGATATACCACGGTCTTTCCGTCGGCACATAACCTTCCTCAGGAACCCAGCCGATAGAATCCAGATATTCGTCCCTAACGTATCCGTAAATACCGTTACATTCACCCTCGAGCAGGCTCTCTACGGCAGGGGACTGATTTGTTATATAGTCGAGCATTTCCTTGTTGCTCTTCCCCGCACGTATCATATTGTCAAGAGTGTAGCTGACTATTTTAAGGCTGTCTGTACCGATTGAAAGATATTCATCTATATTTTGAGCCGATCTCATCGCACTGATCTGACAATTCTTGATGATGTCGTTTTTGGTTTCGTTGTAAAGCATGGAATAATAAGCAAATATTACTCCTACAAACAGAAAGATTACCAAAAACGTAACCACTACATATGTAAAAGTGGATTTTTTGGCTCTTTTTCTTGCCATTTCTCTGCTGATTTCTTTATTACTCATCACATTTCCTTTCCGGCAGGGTCTAATTCACAGTGGTTATATCACTGCCAAACCACTTTTCGGATATTCGCGAAAGCTCACCCTCGGACCTTAATTTGTCCATCTCTTCCTGTATTTTATCGCGAAGCTTTTGATCTCCCTTTCTGAAGCCTACCGCATATTTATCTCCCCCGAGGCTTTCGGAAAGAACGTAAAATTTCTTTTCGCTCCTGTAGATGAAATAATATGCAAAAGTTGAATCGATGAGAACCGCATCTATTTTTCCCTGCTGGAGCTTCGTAAGAAGTATATTGTATTTATCGAGTACTATCGAAACATCGTTTTTAATATCGGATTCATAAAGAACATCGTAGCTGGTAGTACCCTTTTGCACACCTATGGTTTTTCCCTTTAAATCCTGTACTGAAATTGCGTCGCATTCCTCGGGAACGATGAAAATCAGCTCGGTTTGAAGATATGGGTCTGACAAATTCATTGCCTTCGCCCTTTCAGGAGTAATTGACATGGCACTCCAGATGCAATCTATTAGGCCATTATTGAGGTATTCCTCTTTCTGCGCCCAGTCAATTACCTTTATTTCCATCTCTATACCGAGTCTGGAGCAAACCTCCGAGGCAATATCTATATCGTAACCCACATATTCTCCGTTTTCGTCTTTGAAAGCCATCGCAAGAAAGTCCCCGTCTATGCCAACGACAAGTTTCCCTGCATCCATTACCTTTTGCAGGGATTCGTCTTTTTCGTTATTTAGCACTTTTTTGTCTGTATTGTCCGTACAGCCAAAGGAAGCAAGTAAAAAACACAGACAGAGGATAAGTGCCGTAATTTTTTTCACTCTTTTTCTCATCATCTTTAACTTTCTTTCTTGGGTCTATTTAAAAATCTTTTCAAGATTCTTTTTTATTCTTTCCTTGTTGTTGCTGATTTCTTCTTTATTTGAGCTTCCGTCCGCTTCCTTTGCTTTGGTCGCTCCCGAAGAAATATTAAATACCTTTCCCCCCTTAAATGAGTCCTTTACCTTTTCATAAAGCTCTGTGGTTGTTACAAAAAGCTGCACACTGCCAAGAGAATCTATCATGTAGGATTGTCTCTCACTGTCGAGCTCCGACATTACATCGTCGAGTAAAAGTATAGGGCTTTCACCTGTTTCGTCTCTTATTATTCTTACCTCCGCGAGCTTTAATGCGAGCGCGGCGGTTCTTTGCTGTCCCTGCGATCCGTAATGTCTGATATCTACATTGTCAATGCTAAGCTTAATATCATCCTTGTGCGGACCCTTTGTCGTATGGTGTAGCCTGATATCAGCCTCACGGCTTTTTTCAAGCTCTTCAAAGAATATATCCTTTTGAGTTCTTGTTTTATTTCCTTCTTCTGCAAGAGGAATGCTCGGTTCATAGGTAATCTTTAAAGATTCCTTGTTTCCCGTTATATCCTCGTGTATTGACTTTGAAATTTTTGCAACCTTTTCATAGAAGAAAATTCTTTCCTTTATGAGAGGAAGTCCGTACTTTACAAGCTCTTCGTCATAAGAAGCAAGGAGTCCCCGGTCTATATTATTTCCCTTTAAGAGGGTATTTCTTTCATGTAAAACTCTGCGGTAAAGGGAAAGATATGTACTGTAAGATCCCTTTAGCTGACAAATTTCTCTGTTTAAAAATCTGCGGCGTTTTTCAGGTTCATCCTTTACTATTCTAAGGTCTTCCGGAGTAAATGAAACCACATAGATATTTTTTAAAATATCCGTGGATTTTTTCATAGGAATACCATCTACGTTTGCTGCCTTTTTATCCTTGGAAATTGCTATTTCTATTTTTATTTCTTTTCCGTTGGATTTTTCGGCCTTTACTCCGACACGGCAGAAATTAGCTCCAAAACCTATCATTTCACTGTCTTTGGATGTTCTGAAGCTTTTTCCGCAGGAAGTTAAATATATTGCCTCCAATATATTTGTTTTTCCCTGGGCATTATTTCCCAAAATTAAATTTATTTTTGGGTCGAAATTAATGTCCAAATGATCGTAGTTTCTGAAATTGTCAAGATGAAGCTCTTTAATATACATTTTATTTTCCCGCTCTTTTTATATTAGCCTATATTTGATATTCTTACCGGTAAAACGAGATATTCGTATTTATCTTCTTCGTATGATTTAATTAAGCATGGGTTAACGGAAGCGATGAAATCCATTATTATTTTTTCTTCTTCCGCAACCTTTAATACATCTAAGATATATTTTGAATTAAATCCAATTTCAAGACCTTCTCCCTCTATTTCGGCAAATACAACTTCTTTTACATTACCTTCCTCAGATCTTGAAGTTATTACTATAGAATTCTCCTCTATCTTCATTCTTATTAAATTATTTTTTCCTTCTTTTGCAAGCAGCGATGCTCTTTCTATTGCATCAGTAAGCTCTGCTGTATTTATTACTGCTCTGCATTTATGAGTTTTAGGAATTATATCGGCATATTTTATATATTCGCCTTCAAGGAGCCTAATTACAACCTTTGTGTTTTCTATTTCTATTAATGCTCTCTTTTTTGAGAATAGAATATTTACATCATTTTCTTCTTCTATATCTGAAAGTATTTTATTAAGATCGTTTAATATTTTTGCTGTTATAATGAGAGAATTTTCTTTTTCACTCTTTATATTACTCTTGCATATTGCCATTCTGAAGCCGTCCAGAGCAACCATATTAAATGAATCTAATTTTTTCTCAAGGAGAACACCTACTATTATTCCCTTTGATTCATCTACACTGGCGGAGAAGCTTGTCTTTCTGATCATTTCCTTTAAGACTTCTTTATTTATAACAAGCTCGTCCTTTGGACCTTCTATTTCTCCTATTGCAGGAAAATCATCGGCAGAAAGTCCGGCAATCTTAAATTCACTTTCTCCGGCCTTTATAAAAATATTTCCCTGTTCTTTTTCCTCTACAGTAACATTTGAGTTTGAAGGAAGCCTCCTTATATAATCACCGAAAAGCCTTGCCATAACAACTACAGAACCCGGTTCGTAATTTTCTACTTCTATCTTTTTTTCTATCGAAAGATCGAGGTCTGATGCTGTAAGAATTAAGTATCCTTCTTCTGTAACCTTTAATAAAAAGCCTCTTAATATATTAAGCGTTGTTTTATTACTTACTGCTTTTGAAACTGTGTTTAATGCTTTAGTCAGTGTTACTTGATTACAAGTAAATTTCATAGAATGCCTCCGTTTATCTTTTAATTTAAATAAATTCTTTTAATATTTATAATATACACTGTTAATAACGTGGATAACCCTTAAAGATATTCATTTTCTAACAGCTTTTTATTTAATAAGTATGTTGAAAATATGTTAATTGAGTGTTAATAAAATTTTATTCCCTTATTTCATCTATTAAAGATTCTATAAGTTTCTTAGTATCTTCACTGTTTTTTATTTCAGTACTTATTTTGTCGCAGGCATGAATTACGGTACTGTGATCCCTGCCTCCGAAATACTCTCCTATTTTAGGAAGAGAAAGCTGTGTAAGCTCTTTACAAAGATACATTGCAATATGTCTCGGATATGAAAACTTTTGTGCTCTGTTTTTTGATTCCAGATCCGTCATCTTTATATTAAAGTGCTTACAAACTTTTTTCTTTATATTTAAAGGATTTATTTCATTGTCTTTTTCTGTGAAAATTTCTTTTAATACCTGCTTTGCAAATTTCATATTTATAGGTTCATTCATTAGATTTGAAAATGTATAAACCTTTGAAAATGCACTTTCAAGCTCTCTGATATTATTTGTAAATTTTTCAGCTATCAGTTGAATAACTTCATTTACGTTTTCATCAACAGTGATATTTTCATTATTTGCGTTATTTAAAAGAATAGCAATTCTTGTTTCCAAATCCGGCGGAGTAATATCAGCAACAAGACCGCTTGAAAGTCTGGATGTAAGTCTTTCATCAAAAGTCTTTAAATTTGTATAAGGTCTGTCGGAGGAAATAACAATCTGTTTTTTCTTTCTATAGAGATCGTTAAAATTATTAAAGAACTCTACAAGACATTGTTCTTTACCTTCTAAAAATTGAATATCGTCTATCATTAAAACATCGACATTTCTGTATTTTTTTCTAAATTCACTTGTTCTGTTTTTTCCTCTGACGGTATTACTGCCTATGGCGGCAATAAATTCATTTACAAACATTTCTGAGGAAACATAGAGAACTTTCTTCTTAAAATTAGTATCCTTTAATATCTGGCAGCCTATAGCATGCATTAAATGCGTTTTTCCGAGGCCTGAACCACCATAAAGGAAAAGAGGGTTATAGCTCTCTGAAGGGGACTCAGCAACGGCTACAGCGGCTGCATGAGCAAATTTATTATTTTCTCCCACTATAAAATTCTCAAATGTAAATTTTGGATTTAGCCAATTTTCGTCGGTAAGGGTAGGGGAATGCATAGAAGGATCACCGTTTGGAATGAGCTCCTCCTTTTGATCAACGGAAATTGTAATACTAAAAGGCACGCCGAAGGAATTTTCTGCGGCGTTTGAAATAATAGAAATATAACGCTTATAAAGCTGTTCTTTTGCCAAATCATTTTCTGCAACCAAATATAACATACCTAGCTTTTCATCGACTCTCTTTAATTTGAGATTTTCGAACCAGGTAGAATATGCTATAGGTTGAACGAAGTTTTTGATGGAAAATAACGCTTCATCCCATTTTTTAGATGCTTCTAAGTTAGTCATTTCGATATCCTTAAATATATTTATTCAGTTTCATTATATCTGAAAAGTTATCCACAGACAATACTAAAATTGTGGAAAAACACTAAAATAAAAGTAAAAAATAACCAATTAAAAATACTACTTTTCCACAGAAAGTGGATAAAATTGTGTATATCTTTTTACCCCTCCACAATATGTTGTGCTTTAAAATGAAAATGCCCGAAAAAACCTTAAAAAACCTATATAATAGCTCAATTTTCATTGACTTTTACATGATTTAAGTATATAATACTCAAGTATCTGTGTATTATTGAAATTTAGATAATCACACGCAAATTTAATAAAAAGGAGGTGCGCGACTATGAAAATGACTTTGCAGCCAAAGAAGAGACAGAGAAGCATGGAACACGGTTTCCGCAAGAGAATGAGCACAAAGAACGGTAGAAATGTTTTAAAGAGAAGAAGAGCCAGAGGAAGAAAGAAGTTATCAGCATAAAGACCGCAAAGACGTGGTCTTTTTGTTTGGAAAGGTTGATATGTTAAAACCTAACGTTCTACGCAAAAAATCCGATTTCAATTGTATTTACAATAAAGGCAAATCGGTAGGAGACAGGTATGTGGTACTTTTCTATCGCAAGAACGGTCTCAAGACAAACAGAACAGCTTTTTTAGCTTCAAAAAAAGTAGGAAATGCGGTGACAAGAAACAGAGCCCGCAGATTAATGAAGGAAAGCTACAGACAGCTTTCGGAAAATCTGGCAGACGGATATGATTTAATCATTATTGCCAGAAGCACAATTGTAAACAAGAAATGCGCAGAGGTTCAAAAATCGCTGGCTTCTGCGTTCAAGAGAGCCGGCATTAAAAAATAAAGGTGAAAAAATGAAATATATAATGATATTTCTTATCAGACTTTATCAAATTTTCATATCGCCTTTGCTTGGACCGAACAAATGCAGATTTTATCCGACATGTTCGGTGTATTTTATCCAGGCCCTGCAAAAGTATGGATTTTTTAAGGGCTGCTATCTTGGGATTAAACGTATTTCAAAGTGCCACCCGTGGAATCCGGGAGGCTACGATCCTTTGAAATAATCGGAGGAAAATATGGGACTTATCGCAAAACCACTGGGTTGGTTACTTAGCCAATTATATCTGGTTATCAATAATTATGGACTGACTTTAATTATATTCACCATAATATTTAAGTTCTGTCTGTATCCTCTTTACAAGAAGCAAATTGTATCATCCACCAAAATGGCCGAAGTTCAGCCAAAGATGATGGAGATTCAGAGAAAATATGCTGACGACAAGGAAAAGCAGAATGAAAAAATGATGGAGCTTTACAAGCAAGAGGGCTTCAACCCTATGGGTGGTTGTTTGCCGCTCCTCATTCAGATGCCTATCATCATGGCACTGTTCATGCTTCTTCGTAATCCTCTTGCTTATACAACAAGTGACAGCATGATCTTCGCTGTACACGAAGCTTTCTTGTGGATACACGACTTAACTCAGCCGGATCTTTGGATTTTACCAATCGCAGCCGGAATTACGAGCTTCGTTTCCTTCCACCAGTCTCAGCAGCAGCAGACAGCCCTCGATTCAAAGGGTGGTGCAAACAGCTCTGCCGCAATGATGAAAATGATGAAGTATGTGTACCCTGTCATCATCGTATGGATGGGTCGCAGCTTCCCTGCAGGTCTTACGCTTTACTGGTTTATTAGTACTGCAACACAGATCGGCTTCAATATGCATCTCAACAAGCTTCGCAGAATGATGAGAGCAGAGGCAGAGGTAAAGAAGGAAAAGAAAGCTTAACAATTGGAGGAAAATTAGAATATGGATTTTTCTGAGAAGTGGGGGCAGAGTGTCGAAGAAGCGGTTCAGCTTGCGCTTCAGGACTTAAAGCTCACTATAGATGAAGTAGAAGTAACGGTGCTCGAAGAGCCTACAAAGGGCTTCCTTGGCTTCGGTGCAAAGCTTGCAAAGGTCAGAGTGGAAAAGAAAGCCGCTAAAAAGACTGAAAAGCAGGAAAAGCAGGAAAAGCCGCAGAAGGCCGAAAAGCGCTTCGAACATTTTGAAAAGCCGGTAAAGGCAGAGGCAAAGACGGAAACAAAAACCGAGCTCAAAGCCGAAGCAAAGCCGGAGCGCAGACCGGAGCGCAGACCTGAAAAGAAGGTCAGCCAGAGAAAAGAAAAGAAGTTCGAAAAGATCGAACCTCAGGCAAAGCCGGCAGACTGCGTGCCGGTAACGGATCACGCAGCAATCACTTTCTTAAAGGAAGTAATCGACAGCATGGGCCTGGATCTCACGATTACGGCTTGCATGAACGACGAATGCATATATCTTGATATCGACGGAAGAGACAGCGGTACGCTGATCGGCAAGAGAGGCGCAACTCTCGACGCAATCCAGTATCTCACGAGCCTTGTTGTGAACAAGAGCAAGGAAAATTATATGCGCGTTGTGGTTGATGCAGAAAACTACAGAGCAAAGAGAGAAAAGACTTTAGAGCAGCTTGCTAACAGGCTCGCTGACAAAGTTGTAAGAACCAGGAAGAGCGTTCGCCTGGAGCCTATGAATCCTTATGAGAGAAAGGTTATCCATGCAACTCTTCAGAGCAGCTCGCAGGTTATCACAAGAAGCGAGGGCGAAGAACCTTACAGACGCATCATTATCGAGCTGGTTAAATAGTAGTTTACGGAGGCTGCCTTTTTTGGCAGCCTTGTTTTATAGGTAAGAAAATGAAAGAAGATACAATCGCTGCGGTAGCGACCGCGATGGGCGAAGGTGGCATAGGCATAATAAGGATTAGTGGAAGCGAAGCAAAAGAAATTTTGGACCGCGTTTTCGCTACGCCCACAGGAGTAGACTTCGAGGCGAGGAAATTGACCTACGGACATGTGCTTGCGGAAGACGGCGGCGTGATAGACGAAGCACTGGCTGTGTACATGCCGGCGCCTCACACTTACACGACGGAGGATGTGGTGGAGATAGACTGCCACGGCAGCATCGTAGCGCTTAAGAAGACTCTTCAGCGCGTGCTTAAGTGCGGCGCGAGGATGGCGGAGCGAGGAGAGTTTACGAAGAGGGCCTTCCTAAACGGGAGGCTGGACCTTTCCCAGGCAGAAGCGGTGATGGATATGATTTCGGCACGTTCCGAAAAAGCCTACGACAGTGCGCTTTCGCAGCTTGGCGGACGCCTTTCCGGCGCGGTTTCCGAGCTGAGGCACGAGATTTTGGATGTGCTTGTTGATATGGCGGTAAATATCGATTATCCGGATGAGGATATCGAGGAGATAACGTATGAAAAGCTGGAGCTTGCGCTTGAAGTGATACGCGGGAAGCTCACAGATTTACGGAAAAGTGCGGACAGCGGCAGAATTGTGCGCGAGGGCCTTTCGGTTGCGATTGTTGGACGCCCGAACGTGGGAAAATCGAGTCTTATGAACAGACTGCTCGGCGAAAGCCGTGCAATTGTGACGGATATTGCGGGAACTACGCGTGATACGATAGAGGAGGCCGCAAATATTCGCGGAATCGAGATTCGCCTGACCGATACCGCAGGAATTCGCGAGACTGAGGATAAAATAGAGAGAATCGGAATCGAGAGGAGCAGGAAAGCTCTTAAGGAGGCCGATCTGACACTTATGGTTATAGACGGGGGCGAAGAGCTGACCGAAGAGGATAAAGAAATTTTTTCGGCGCTCGATCCGAAGAAAAGTTTGGTTTTAATCAATAAATCGGACAAGGAGACGGTTGTCACAGAGGAGACCGTTCTCGGTACTCTTTCGGGAGTAGAGGTGATTCGCACCAGCATGGAGAATGGCTCCGGCATTGAGGAACTCAGTGATTTCATCGAAGAAAAGGTTTTCGGAGGAGAGGTTAGGCAGGGCGAAAGCCTTACAATTACCAATGTCAGACATATTTCGCTTTTGGATGAGGCAACAGATGCTGTGTCCGATGCGTCAGTGGCGACCGCTGCGAGGGAGCCGCTTGATATTATAGAAATCGATGTTCGGAATGCGTACGAGCTTTTGGGTGAGATTACCGGAGAGACGGCAAGTGACGATATAATCAATGAAATTTTCAAGAAGTTTTGCTTAGGGAAGTAATACGCCTATAGGAGTAGAGAACATG
>JAEEGU010000164.1 GCA_016280485.1 Bacillota bacterium
ACCGGTGAAATTACTGCAAAAAAGTGGGATCTCCCCGAGGACGAGGCCACAGCCTTAAAGGACCTCAAAGAGGGCGAGCTTGTAAAGGTAAAGGGTCTTGTGACAGACTGGAAAAACCAAAAGCAGGTCAGAATCGAAAGAATCAGAAAGGCCGGCGATGAGGACGAGCTCGATATAAACGACTTCGTGAAGGCAGCTCCCGAGGATCCAAAGGAAATGTACGATTTCATCCACAAGGTAGTGGAGGATTTTAAGGACGAGCATTTAAAGGCTCTCGCGCTGAAGTTTCTGGACGGGGAAAAGGAAAGACTTTTGTATTATCCGGCCGCGACAAAGAATCACCATGCGGAGCTTGGCGGACTGCTTTACCACATGAAGCGCATGCTGATGAACGGAATGCGTGTGTGCGAGGTCTACACAATATTAAACCGTGACCTCCTGCTCTGCGGAGTGGTTGTTCACGACATGGAAAAATTAAACGAAATCGAGTCGAACATAAACGGTGTATCGCCGGGTTATTCGTTCGAGGGCCAGATGCTGGGCCACATCGCACTCGGAGTTCGCGAAATCGAGCGTATGACAGCTGAAATTGAGGGCTTCCCTCGTGAAAAGGCGACCATGATTGAGCATATGATACTGTCGCATCACTACGAGCCTGACTACGGCAGCCCGAAAAAGCCGCTCTTTCCGGAGGCTGAAATGCTGCACTACCTCGACATCATAGATGCCCACATGTTTGACTATGAGGATGCGCTTTCAAAGACGGCGCCGGGCGAGTTTTCAGACAGAGTATTCACGCTTGACAACAGGCGTATGTATAAACATTCGGAGGATTTTTAAGATGATAAAGCTTCCAAAGGAAGTCAGTAATATAATAAACACCCTGGAAAACAAGGGAATCAAGACTTATTGCGTGGGCGACTGCGTGCGCCTTTCACTGGCGGGAATGGACCCGCTCGATTGGGATATTATCGCACTTGCGGACTTTGGTGCCGTAGAGAGTGCAGTAGGGAGCATGGGGCCTTCAAAGCTTGAAAGACTTGAAAGTGCAGCTGACACACTCAGAATCGTTTTCGAAGACAAGGCACTTTCGGAAGCGAGGGAAAGAGCGGCTGCGGAGGCCGAGTTCTTTGGTGATGACGAAACAGAGGATTCTGCCGAGGACGATGCCGCAGACTTAGCTATGCTCGATCCGGACAGAGCAAGGGAGGCAATGGAGGCTGCCGAGGATAATTCAATCGTTGTGGATGTAATGGCAAGAGACGATGTCGAGAGTTTTCTGGACGTACAGAAATTTACGATTATGGCCATGGCGGACAGCACATCCCACGGCTTCATAGATCCTTACGACGGCCGCGACGATATGGCAAAGAGACTGATTCGTCCTGTCGGTGATGCGGGCGAAAGCTTTAGGGCGGATCCGATTCTGATGTTAAGGGCGATTACCATGGTAAGCGAGCTTGGCTATGACCTTGCAAAGACCACATACGAGGCAATATCCGCAAACGTGGCGGAGCTTGCAAAGCTTGATGTCACTCAGATTCGCGACGAATTTTTGGAAATGATGGGCGCAGACAATGCGGGCAAGGCACTTCGTATGCTTGCGGCCTGCGGAATAATGCCTTATATCCTGGGACCGGAGGTTGAAAAGCTGGGCGGCCGTGAAACAAAGGACATGGAAGAGCTGGCTGACAATATGCACAAAACGCTGAATGTGGCGGAAAGACGTATTGGCCTTTTCTATCTCTGCCTTAGCAAGAAAAAGGCTCACAAGGCAATAGATTATCTTAAATACGATGAAACGCTGCATCAGCACCTTACCGATGTGGTTGACCACATAATCGACCTTTACTTTGTTGCAAGAGCGGACAAACTGATGGATTTCCTGGCAAGGTACGGTCTTGAAAGATACACCTATATGCACAATGTTGCAAAGGCTCAGGTAAATGTTTACGGATCGCCTGACAACAGGGTTCAGGGACGTATTTACATGTACAAGGAAATCGTGGGAACGAAGCATCCTGTATATATCGAGGATTTGGCAATTACGGGCCAAGATTTGGTCGATGCAGGAATTGTTCCGGACGATTCGGAAAAAATCCGCAAGATGCTTTTGATGCTGACGGATGTTGTTCACAGGGACAGAAAGATGAACACAAAAAGCAGACTGATGGAAAAGGCGAAGTATTTCAAAAAGCACAAACTGGGGGCGCTGCTCAGAAATGTTGAGTGGCAGAAATAGCTTAATAAAAGGGAAAAGGGAATATGAACGAAGAAATTCGTGTTAAGCTCACAGAGATTCGTTTCAGAAACGAAGAAAACGGATACACCGTAGCCTACGCCGAAAACGGCGATTACGAGTGCACGGTTGTAGGGACATTACCGGCGGCTGTAAAAGGCCGCTTGTTTGCATTGAGGGGAAAATGGACAAATCATCCAAGGTTCGGCGAGCAGTTTTCCTTTTCCGAGTTTGAAGAATTACTGCCGGAGACGGAGGACGGCATCCTGGAATTCCTGTCGTCCGGAGTGCTCCGGAATGTGGGCCCGAAAACGGCTCACGCAATCGTGAGCCGTTTCGGCGACTCCACGCTCCGCGTAATCGAGGAGTCGCCGGGCCGGCTGACCGAGGTAGCCGGCATCGGGCCCAAGAAAGCCGCGGCTATCGCGGAAGCCTATGCCCTGCAAAAGGAATTTGCGGAGATTTCCCTGTTCCTTCAAAAATTCGATATCAGTCCTGCTCATGCGATGAGACTTTATCGCCAGTACGGATCGAATACCTTGGAGCTTTTAAAGGAAAACCCTTATCAGATGATTGCGGATATAAGGGGTATCGGATTTAAGAAGGCCGATGCGATTGCGACAAAGCTGGGGCTTGCGAAAAATGACAGCTTCCGCATCGAGAGCGGAATAAAATATGTCCTCGGTAGCTATATTGGTGAGGGGCATACCTTTGCGGAAAAGCAGGACCTTCTCGAAAAGGCGGCAGAGCTTCTCGATGTTTCGCGTGAGGAGGCGGAGTCCTCGCTTGTGGACCTGACCTTTGCGGGGCAGATCCAAATCGATTCGCTTAACGGGCTTGAGGCAGTTTATCTGCTTCCGTACTACAAGGCGGAGCAGAATATTTGCGCGCGTCTTGCAATGCTCGCAGAGGCGCGTCCGAAAATGATAGATACGGACATGAGCTCGATGATTACAGGCATGGAGCTTAAAAAGGGAATCGAGCTTTCGGAAAAGCAAAAGCGCGCAATCACGGCTGCTGTGGCAAACAGCGTGTGTATCATAACAGGTGGCCCGGGTACCGGAAAAACCACCATTATAAATGCAATCATAGACGGAATGACGACAGGCGGGCTAAATGTCGCAATTGCGGCGCCGACAGGCCGCGCCGCAAAGAGAATCTCCGAGACGAGCGGATATTTTGCATCCACCATACACAGGCTCCTCGAATATTCATATTCGGAGGAGGACGAAAACCTGCAGTTTGGCAGGAATGCGGAGAATCCCCTCGAGTACGACGCAGTCATAATCGACGAGGCATCGATGATAGACCTGCTGCTCATGAATGCGCTTTTAAATGCGCTGCGGCCGGGCACCAGACTGGTTCTGGTAGGCGATGCGGATCAGCTGCCGAGCGTCGGTGCGGGGAATGTGCTTCGCGACCTGATTGACAGCGAGTTCCTATATGCCGAAAAGCTGACGGAAATATTCCGTCAGGCCGAATCCTCGATGATAGTTGTGAACGCTCACAGCATCAACAGGGGTGAATATCCTCAGTACAACACAAAGGACACAGACTTTTTCCTTCAGCGCTGCGACGATGAGAGGAAAATGCTCGAGATAATAAAGGACCTGGTTTCAAGGCGTCTACCGGGGCATTACGAGGGGATAACATCGCGTGATATCCAGGTGCTTACTCCGGTCAAAAGGAACACCTTGGGGGCAATGAATCTTAATGCGGAGCTTCAGGAAATCCTGAATCCGCCGCGTCCGGATATTAAAGAAAAGAGAATCGGTAACAGGGTCTTTCGCGAGGGCGACAAGGTCATGCAGATAAAGAACGATTACCAGATAGGCTGGCGCCGCAAAAGAGACTTCTCCGAGGGCGAGGGAATCTTTAACGGCGATTTGGGCGTAGTCGACAGTATAGATACCGAGGCAAATACGATTACGGTAGTTTTCGACGAGGACAGATTCGTTCAGTATGATTACACAAACTTCGAGGAAATAGAGCTGGCGTACGCCATTACGGTGCACAAAAGTCAGGGAAGTGAGTTCCCGATTGTCGTGATGCCGATTTCATGGTTTCCGCCGATGCTTGCAACACGGAACCTCCTCTATACCGCCGTTACAAGGGGAAAACAGGTGGTAGTTCTGGTCGGCTCCGAAAAGCGTCTTTGCGAAATGGTCGACAACAATCAGATTACACAGAGGAACAGCGGGCTTCGCATACGGCTTGAGGCATTGAGGGACCTTTCGTAAGCACACCTCATCCGGCACTGTCGTGCCACCTTCCCCTCGAGGGGAAGGCTTTTTGAAAGGGACAAAAAATGATTAGAGAAGTGATTGAGAAGTATCTGTTTCCGCCGGCACTTTACTGTATTGCCTGCGGGGCAATCATCGATGATACACGCGAATATATGCTGTGCGATGATTGCATGAAGGAATTAAAATGGAATACAGGCGCAACCTGTCGGACTTGCGGGAAACCGCTC